>JAABRJ010000072.1 GCA_011390985.1 Desulfobacteraceae bacterium | reverse complement strand
GGTGTTTTGCGAAACATGGGCTTGGCCGCAGGGTGGGGCTTGGCCGGCGCCGCCTTGATGGGTGCCGGCGGTTTGGCAACCGGAAGCGCCACCACAGCTCTCTGGGATTTAGGCGCAATGTAATGGCGGGCGGCGACCGCCGCGATGACCACCAACCCGATCAGGGCGGTCAGGCCGATCAGGGCTCGGGGCAGATGCCGCTTCAGGGGGGAGTTCGCTGAGCGCGCGGGGGGTTTG
>JAABRJ010000071.1 GCA_011390985.1 Desulfobacteraceae bacterium | reverse complement strand
TTCTGACCCCGAAGGTCAAGGGGCATGGGGTTGCCGGGGCGATTGCGGCGATGCACCTTCAAACCTGAAAAAAAAGGCGCCGGAGTCTCCCGCCCCGGGTCACGCCGCAAGCGGCTCAGGAGCCGTGACCGACCAGGGTCTTGAGGATGTCCTTCTTCCCCACGATGCCCACCAGTTTTCCGTCGTCCAGGACCGGCAGGGAATGAAAACTCTTGTCCACCATCAATGTGGCGGCCTCCTCGACCGTCGTTTCGGGAGCCACCGCAACCGGATCGGCGGTCATGGCGTCCCGGACGGTCAGGGCGGCGATTTTCTTCATCTCCTTTTCGAAATGCTTTGTAGAACTCAACGAAAAATACCCGTCCAGCAGCGTAAACAGCGAGGGCATGGGCAGTTTCTTCTGCTGGGCGATCAAATCGCTCTGGCACAGGATGCCCACCAGCTTGCCCCCGGCGTCGACCACCGGCAGGCCGTTGAAATCATTTTTGAGCAGCAGCGCGATGGCTTCGGCGATTTCCGCCTCTGCGGTGACTGTCAGGGGATTGGCCGTCATGATATCTCTGACTGTGAGCATGCTACCTCCTCTTCGTAAGACCGGGGCGAGGAATGCCGGTCGGCGGTCGTGGCGCCGGGGGAATCGGGCAAAACCGACCGGCGCCAACGGGCGGGCTCTTGCAAACAGGGCATTCTTCTTGCAATTTAAACCGCCGCTGAGGTCAGCCAGCGATCTTGCCCGCCGGTTGAACGGGCTGATCCCACCACTTGCGAATCTTGACCCATTTATGTTCAACTATCTGAGAATGAATAGCATTTCAATTTCTTTTTTTGCGGTTGAAGGGCCCGGCCGCAGGTTGCGGCCCTTTGTCGGGGGTTCCTGCGGAGGGGCGCACCGACCGCACTTGTATACATTTGGTCACACTTCGGTTTTTTCCTAATGGCTCCGGGGGGTGTGCCATGCCGCGGCGGCTGCGATTTAATCTTAAAACCAAAATGATTTTGGGTTACCTGCCAGTCGTTCTGATGATGCTGCTGATCACCTTGTTTGCCATCGTCACCCTGAACGCCTCCCACGACATCAACCGCAATTTGGTCGAAAGCGACATGGTCCTGGTTGAAACGGCGGACCAATTGATCGACGCACTCCTTGCTCAGGAATCTTACGGACGGCGCTTCATCATTCTGGGAAGCCCCGAAATGCGCATCCTATTCTGGGAGCGCAGCCGGGAATTCGACGCTCTGATCACCCGCATTCGAGAGCTGCCCAGGGCGCCGGAGGCTGAGCGGATCAATACGCTGCAGGCCCTCCACCAGCGCTTCAACGCGGATTACGGCCAGTGGCTGCAGCAGGCCCAAATGCCATCGGCGCAGGCGGTTCATGCCCTGGACGAGAAGATCAACCGCACCCTGGACCTGCTCATGGCGGCCGTTGAAAGCATGGTGGCGGCTGTCAGAGAAAACCAGAACATGCAGATGCTGAAGACCGGCGAGTTGGGCATCCGCGCTTTCCGGATCACGGTGCTGCTCTCCAGCCTGGGGCTGCTGCTGGGGATCGGGACCGCCATCCTGATCACCCGCAACATCGCCCGCTCGATCCAGCAGTTGAAAGATGCCACCCGGGAGATTGCCCAAGGCCACTTCGACCGTGTGCCGCGCCTGAAAAGCGGAGATGAGCTGGCCGACCTGGCAGAGGCCTTCGCCCACATGGCCCGACGACTGACGCGATTGGAGGAGACGTACCGCGACGCCAGCCCCCTTACCCGCCTGCCGGGCGGGGTCGCCATTGAAAACGTTCTCAAAAAACGCCTCGAAGGCGGACTGCCGGTGGCCTTCTGCCTGATCGACCTGGACAACTTCAAAGCGTTCAATGACCGCTACGGGTATGCCAAGGGCAACGAGGTGATCCGCTTCACCGCCGACACCATCCAGGCGGCCCTGGCACAGCATGGCACCCGTGACGATTTTGTCGGGCACATCGGCGGCGACGATTTTGCGGTCATCTCCACCCCTGAACGCCATTCCGCGATCTGCCGGGCGATCATTGCGGCCTTCGATGGCCAAATCGTCGATTTCTACAGCCCCGAGGATCGCCGCCGGGGCGTGATCCGCGGCAAAACCCGCCAGGGGGATCCCCAACACTTTCCGATCATGACGGTTTCCATCGCAGCGGTGACCAACGAGAACCGGGCGGGTATCAACCCCATCCGACTCGGCGAAATCGCAGCCGAACTGAAAACCCACGCCAAATCGCTGCCGGGAAGCCAGCTGGTCGAAAACCGGAGGGCCGCAACGCCATGCTGAACTCACCCTGGTTCACCGTCGCGGGAAGGGGCAGTCGGCTGCGGGTCTGCCTTTTCGGACTGCTGTTGGGATTTTTGGGGTGCACCCCGGGGCTGAAGGACCCTGCCCCCGCACCGCTGACTGTCCCCGAACTGACCGCCGAAGCCGTCGCCGAAAAAATTGCGTCGATCACCCGGGAGCTCGCGCAAACCGCTGAACCGGCCCTCCGGGCCGAGCTGCTGCTCACCCTAACGCTGCTTTACACCCACCCCGACAACCCGGTCCCGGACTATGCCCGCGCGCTGGAATGCCTGCGCCAATACGCCCGGCACGACCCGCAGGCCGGCGCCAGCGGGGACATCCGCCGTTTGACCGCCCTGCTTGCGGCCGTCACCGAAAAAACGGACCGGTTGTCCCGGCTCGCCGAAGAAAATCACCGCCTGGCGGCCGAGGGCCATGCGCTGGACCTGAAAATCCAGGAGCTCGAGCGCGACAACCGCAGCATGAAAGCGGTCATCGAAAAGCTCAAAAACCTGGATATCCGTCTGGAGAGGCGGCGCAACCGGCTCGAGTAGGTTCAGATCTTTTCCAGCCGCGCCACCGCCTCGATGTGAAAGGTGTGGGGAAACATGTCCACCGGCTGGATTTCGCGGACCGCGTAGGCGTCCTTGAGCACCCCGATGTCACGCGCCAGGGTGGCCGGGTTGCAGGAAACGTACACGATGCGCTGCGGCGCGCGGGCCAGCACCTGCTGCAGGACGTCCGCGTGCATCCCGACGCGGGGCGGATCGATGACGATCACCGCGGGCCTCTCCGCCACCGTTGCCAGCGCTTCCCGAATGTCCCCGACAACAAAGCGGCAATTGTCGACCCCGTTCAGCCGGCAGTTGCGTTCGGCATCCGCCACGGCGCCGGCAACGATTTCGAGACCGACGACCTGCCGGGCGGCACCGGAAAGGCTGATGGCGATGGTGCCGGTGCCGCAGTAGAGATCGATGACCGTCTCGGCGCCGGTCAGCCGGGCATAGCGCTTGACGACTGCGTAGAGCTGGGCGGCCCCGCGGGTGTTGGTCTGGAAAAAAGAGTTGGCCGAAATCTCGTATTCGAAGGCTGCGATGCGGTCACGGATCACCGGCGCACCGCCCAGCAGGATTTCATGCTCGCCGACGGCCACGCCGGCCTTGCGGGCGGTGATGTTGTTGACCACCGAAACCACTTTAGGATAGGCGGCCATCAGCTGCCGGGCCAGGGGCTCGACCGCCGGCCGTTTTTCAGCGGCGGTGACGATATTGACCATCCACTCGTCGCGGTCGACCGAATGCCGCAGCACCACGAAGCGCCAGAACCCCTCGTGGGTGCGCAGGCCGTAGACCGGCTCGGGGGAGTTGCGAAGAAAGCGCCGAACCTCCGCCAGCAAACGGTTGCCCATATCCGGCTGCAGCAGACAGGCGGCGGTATCCAGCACCTTGTGGAAGGTCCCCGGCACGTGCAGCCCGAGGGCAAAATTCGGATCGATGCCGGGCTGGTCGATTTCCGAGGGCATCAGCCAGCGCCGGTCGGCGCAGGTAAACTCCATCTTGTTGCGGTAGCCGAAGACCAGCGGCGACGGCAGGGTCGGGTGCACGGTCACCCCCTGCAACAGGCCGATGTGCTCCAGGGCCTCGCGCACATGCTTACGTTTGTAGCGCAGCTGCTCCGAATAGTCGAGAAACTGCCATTTGCAGCCGCCACAGATGCCGCTGTAGGCACACGGCGGCTGAACGCGAAGCGCTGACGGCGCCAGCACGCGGATCAGCCGGGCCTCGGCGTAGCTCTTCTTGCTGCGCACCACGCGCGCCAGGACCCGGTCGCCCGGCGCGGTCTGGTCGACGAACACGGTCAGCCCGTCGACCCGCGCCAAGCCCCGGCCGCCAAAGGCGAGCCCCGTCACCTGGAGTTCGAGTTCCTGCCCTTTTTTCACGGTCATGGTTCTTTCCCTGCGGTTCGTTCCGGTCCCGCCGGCGCGGAAGCGCCGCTTCGGCCCCTTCGTGCTGGCTCAGAACTAGTGGATGACAAATAAAAAATTTGTGTTTATACTCATTGCTAACTTTTAAATCAAGGCATGGTTGTGGTTGAATCCGCACGCAATCAAGGCGGCCAGGTGGTTTTTTTCGCCAGCCCCGACGGTTTGAACCTCAAAGGCTGCCTGCACCTGCCGGCAACCCGCCGCCCGCCCGTGGTGATCGGCTGCCACGGCCTGTTCAGCTCCAGCGACTCCCTCAAGCAGCAGGCCCTGGCCCGAAGCTGCAACCAGCGCGGACTTGCTTTTTTGCGCTTCGACCACCGCGGGTGCGGCCGGAGCGACGGCGATTTCAAGGCGGTCACTTCGCTGCAGGCGCGCGCGCTGGATCTTGCCGGCGCCGTGGCAATGCTTCAGGCGCGCGCCGAATTCGCCCCCCGCGTCGGTCTCTTCGGCAGCAGCCTGGGTGGCACGGTCTGTCTGGCGATGGCCGCGCGTCTGAAGGCCAAAGCGGTGGTGACGCTCGCCGCGCCCATCCGAAGCCAGCCGGTCCTTGCGGCCATCTCGCGCTCCGCTGACCGCGAACGGGTATCAGCGTTGCTCAACCCCGCAAACCTGCACTTCGACATTTCCGACAAAATTGACGGCGTCCACACCCTTCTGCTCTTCCACGGCGATGCCGACGCGGTTGTCCCGGTTGCCAGCGCCCGTGAAATTTTCAGCCGCGCCGGAGAACCCAAGGCCATACGGATTCAACCGCGGGGGGACCACCAAATGAGCGCCCCAGGGGATCAGGCTGCATTTCAGCAGGAAGCTGGCGATTGGTTCGCGCGTTATCTGCTGGGCTGAACCTGGGCTGCCCGCTGCCGGCCGAAAGTCACGGGATCGGCCCCTCGGCAGCAGCCGATTGCCCCGCGGCGCAGGCCGCCCCCTCACTTTTTTTGCATCCCATTGGCCGTTTGTTAAACCTGTTTCTGAGCCCGCCAAAAGGAGCCGCTATGGCTGAAGTGCCCCCCCGCAAGATAGTCCAGAGAGCGTTTGTCAAAACGGTCCTGCGCCGCATCCTGGCCCTGGCGACGATCGCAGGTCTGATCTATGGGTTGGCCGCCTTGATTTACGCCACCCGCACGTTCTACAAGGTCAAGATGAACAGCGCGGTGGTGCTGGAGCGTTTCGGGGGCAAGCGTCAGGCGATCACCGAGGTGGGCTGGCACATCCGGCTGCCCTTTTTCACCCGCATCGAGCAGGAGGTTTCCCTGATGAATCAGACCCTGCTGCTGGGCGGTCAGCTCGAACCGATGCGCATCATCTCCAAGGGCAACGTGGCCCTCTGGACATCCGGGGCCATGACTTACCGGATCCGCGACCTTGAAACCTGGGCGATTGAAAACCTCGACCCCCAGACCCTGCTGCAGGGCGATTTCGACGGCATCGCCAAGGACATCCTCCAGGCCCAGGAAGTCAACAAGCTGATCAGCGACCGCGAAGAGATCAAGGAAAGGATTTTCCAGGCCCTGGCCACCCGCCCGATCAACGAGGGAGGGCCGACGCTTGCCCAAAAATACGGCATCGAAGTGGTGAGCTTCGTTCTCAAGGAAACCCGCTTCGGCGACAAACTGGTGGAAGCCACCGAGGAGAAGAAACGCCGCGAACTGATCGCCGAGGCCGAAAACTATGCCGCCGACCAGGAGGCCAGCCGGATCCGCAAACTCTACGCCGCCTACCTGGACAGCATCCAGGCGCTGCAGAAAGCGCTGGGGTCGCCGGACGGCACCACCGACAACGCCCTGCTGGATTTTCTGGTCCAGCAGAAGTGGGCTTCGGCCTATGAGAAAAACCAGACGGGGCAGCACACCGTGGTGATTCAGAACACCGGCAGCGCCCCGAACCTGGTCCTGCCCGCCCCCCAGCAGGCACCCGCGCAGGCGGCAGTCGAAACCCCCGCGGGAGAAACGAAATAATGGCCAGACGCGTCACCAAGGAAGTCAAGTACGTTAAACTTCCCGAGCAGCGGATCCGCGAGATCGAGGACCTCGTGGCCGTCTGGCCCTACGAGACCAAGGCCTTCATGCGCTCCCGGCTGCATCAGTACCAGCCGCCGTCGGATTTCGTCAACAGCCTCTTGGACACCCTTCTGTCGCTTTTCATCGCGGCGCCCGAAAAGCATTTTGAGATCCTCAAAGAGCCCGACATCCTCACCGACTGGCAGCGCCGCTTCGAGATTTCGGGCCAGACGAACCCCCAGGAAGCCTGGAACAAGATCCTCGAAAAGGAAGTATCGGCCAAGGATTACCTCTACCTGTTGTCCCTGCTGGACCGGGAACTCGCCGACGTCCACGTCCCCTTGGAGCTGGCCTCCCTGTTCGAGAAG
>JAABRJ010000070.1 GCA_011390985.1 Desulfobacteraceae bacterium | reverse complement strand
CAGGATTGCCGCAGTCCGCTCACCGCCGCCGCAAGCAAGAAGTTGCCCAGGCGCGCGCGCAGCCGAAAACCGGTTTACTTTCAGGGTTGACTTCCACCTGCGCATCCATTAAATACTCTCCACCTTTGCGGCAGCCGTCGTACGGAGAGATCAGCCACGCGCCCGTAGCCCAGGGGATAGGGCGTCAGCCTCCGGAGCTGGAGATCGCAGGTTCGAATCCTGCCGGGCGCACCAGATAAAAAACCAAAAAGGGCCGGAGAGAGACTCCGGCCCTTTTTGGTTTGTCCACTCCGGCCTTCAGTACCGATTAAGCCGGTATTCCAAAAAAGGCGCTGCAGGCTGACGGTTCCCGTTGCCGCATTGCAGTTGAAGGGGTTTCAAGGCTCGCGCACACACACCGTGATGCCGGCGCTGGCCGGGAACATCGTCATCAGGGCGCGTGTATCGCCATTTTGAACCGCCGCCAAGAGCTTTTCGACGGTCGCCGCCTCCCGGCGAATGGGTGCGGCCTGTTCAGCGGCCTTAATTTTTTTTCTGCGCAAATTCTCCAGAACCCCCCGCAGGGCCCGCGCTTCGGCCCGAAGTTCCTGCACCTGCCCACCGGCGGAGGTGATTGCAGCGGCCTTCCTGCCTTCCTCTGAATCACGCATATCCAGCAATGTCTGGACCCGGTGGATTTCACGCCGCTTGGTCTTTAGGGTTTTAAAAAGCCGGTTTCTTTGGGGCCTGACCCTTTTGATCTCTCTGTGCAACTGGCGCCATGAAATCAGGTTGATTTTGTGCAGTACGCGGGCCTCCTGAATTTTCTTCTCCACCGGGGCCAATTCGGCTTCGACCGATCGCACGTCCAGCTTCCTGCTGCATAAAACCGCCTCCAGCCGCACCGTCAGCGGTGCCAGGCGGGCGGTAATCTCCGCCAGCACTTTTTCATTTTCCGCCAAGAGGTCTGAAAAACGTTTATTGGAAATATACTCCCGGTGATCTTTCAACCGGTCGATTTTTGTCAGGGTTTCGCGTTGAAGGGTTGCCAGCTTGCGGTAACGGGTGTAGAGCTTTTCTTCGGCATGCGGACCGGTTTCAACCGTCATGTGCACCTCTTGCGCTTTTTTATCCCGCTGCCGCCTCTAAACGGGTGGGGATGGTCAGGGCCGTAACCAAGTTAATGGCAGACCGGATTCTGATGCAAATTCCGCTCCACCAGACCGGCGGTTTATCGGCCTTGTTTTCATTCAGGCCCTTCATCACGGCGGGCGTTCCCCGGCGGTCCCGCAAGCTGACAATGAGCCACAACCCGCGGCCGCAAAGTGTTACCTGCCGTTTTTTAGGGGCCGCGGCTGCGGATAGATGCGCGGCTCCGCAGCCGCCTTGAATATCAAAATGGGTATGATTATTGTTTTGAATTATGAATACTCCAAATGAAAAAGCCATCACTCCCAAAGAGATCGAAAAAGAGATCAGCCAATTGCTGTCCAAAAAGTTCGGCGACAGGGTCAGCATCGTTTCCCCGGTCACGGTGACCCAGAGCGTGGAAACCGATCCCGCGGGTTTGAACCCCCCACCCTCGCCCATTGATTTTGACCTCAGACCCGAGGACCTGGTCGCTTTTCTCGACCAATACATCGTCAAGCAGGATCTGGCCAAAACCGTTCTGGCTACCAAGATCTGCACCCATTTCAACCGCATCAAGCACATGGCCGGCTCCCCCGGTGAAATCGGCGACATGGTGGGCAGCATCAAGAACAACGTTCTGATGCTCGGCCCCACCGGAGTTGGCAAGACCTACATGATTCGCCTGATTGCCAAAAAAATCGGGGTGCCGATGGTCAAGGGGGATGCCACCAAATTCAGTGAAACCGGCTATGTCGGCGGTGACGTCGAAGACCTGGTGCGCGATCTGGTGCGCGAAGCGGATGGGGACATCGAACGCGCCCAGTTCGGCATCATCTATATCGATGAAATCGATAAAATCGCCTCCAGCCGAAACCTCGTCGGCGCCGACGTTTCCCGGACAGGCGTCCAGCGCGCCCTCCTGAAACCGCTCGAGGAGACCGATGTTGATCTCAAAGTACCCCACGACCCGATCTCCATGATCCAGGAGATCGAGCACTTTCGCAAAACCGGCAAACGGGAAAAAGCCACCGTCAACACCCGCCACATCCTGTTCATTGTCAGCGGCGCATTTTCAGAACTGATCGAAATCATCAAAAAGCGGGTATCCGAGCAGGGGATCGGATTCGGGGCGAATGTAACCAAACCGACGCACGACACCCACCTGTTGCGGCACCTGAAATCCGAAGACCTGATCCAGTTTGGATTCGAATCCGAATTCGTCGGCCGATTGCCGGTGCGTGCAGTTTTTGAAAGTCTGAAGCAGGATGACCTTTTCGCCATCCTCAAAAGCCCCAACAACCCCATTATCCTCGGCAAAAAACTGGACTTCGCAGCGTACGGAATTGCCGTCAAATTCAGCGACGAAGCCCTCCGGTTGCTGGCCGGCCGGGCTTTCGAAGAACACACCGGCGCCAGGGGGCTGGTCAGTGCGGTCGAGCAGGCGCTGCTCCTGTTTGAAAAACGTCTGCCGTCAACGGACATTCAGCATTTCCCGGTCACAGAGGCCGTTATCAAAACACCCGATGCGGTCCTCGATCGCTGGCTGGCATCCCCGCGGGACCCGGAGCGCACGTTTGATTTCGAACGTATCGCCCAAGCTGAGATCGCCTACATTCAAGACTATATCCGCACCAACAGCCGTACGCTGACCGACAAGCACAATCTGACCCTGACCGAATCCCGCATCGCGCTGGCCGCTGCGCACTACGCCGGCCATCTGATGGATGTGGGCGGCGTGCTTCGCAAAATCAAAACCCTTTTGGATCAAACCAAAAATATCGAGCTGAATTTTTTCAAACGTCATGATATCAACATTATTTTCGAAGAGGAGGCC
>JAABRJ010000069.1 GCA_011390985.1 Desulfobacteraceae bacterium | reverse complement strand
AGGCCATCGATTTTGTGATCGGGCAGTTTTTAACCGCCGCCCTCACGCCGGATGAATTGAGCCGCAAACTCTCCGCCGACTTTGAATTGGGTCTCAAGCTGGTTCAGGAAAAATCGGGAAAAAACCGTTTTTTTATCCCCAAGCAGGCCCTGCTGACCCCCGAAGAATATCTCAACAACCTGATCAAGAGCGAATTGCGCCTGGCTTTGGGCGCTCGATTCGAAAGGACCTAATGCGATGATCGGAATATCCAAGCTTTACTGCGGAACGGTGGAGCCTTCGGACGCGCTGCGCTACGAGCGCTCTTCGGCCAAGTTGCCCTCGCATCTTCTCCAGTTTTCCAAGGACAAGCGACCGGTGGTGGTCTGGAACGTCACCCGCCGCTGCAACCTGAAGTGTGTCCACTGCTATGCCCAGGCCAAGGACATCGCTTTCGACAACGAACTCACCACCCAGGCCGGAAAAAAGCTGATCGACGATCTGGCCGGGTTCGGCGTGCCGGTTCTGCTCTTTTCGGGTGGCGAACCTATGGTGCGCCCCGATTTGCCGGAGCTAGCGGGCTACGCGGTGCAGATGGGCATGCGGGCGGTGATTTCCACCAACGGGACCCTTATCACCCGTGAAAAGGCCCGCATTCTGAAAGATATCGGCTTGTCTTATGTCGGCATCAGCCTGGATGGAATGGAAGCGGTCAACGACCGTTTCAGAGGGGTCAAAGGCGCTTATGCCAGGGCGCTCGACGGCATCCGCAACTGCCAGGAAGCCGGCATCAAGGTGGGCTTGCGGTTTACCATCAACAAGGCCAACGTCGCCGAAATTCCCAAGGTTTTTGACCTGCTGGAGGACATGCAGGTCCCCAGGATCTGCTTTTACCACCTGGTTTACGCCGGGCGGGGCTCCAAACTGGTTGAAGACGATCTTTCCCACGCCGAGAGCCGGGCTGCCGTAGACCTGATCATGGACCGCACCAAGGACCTTCACGACCGGGGCAAACCCAAGGAAGTCCTGACCGTTGACAACCATGCCGACGGCCCCTACGTCTACCTGCGGCTTCGACGGGAAAACCCCGCAAGGGCCGCAAAAGTCCTTGAGCTGCTGAAAATGAACGAAGGCAACAACTCGGGCCGCGGCATCGGCTGTGTCAGCTGGGACGGGGAGGTTTACGCCGACCAGTTCTGGCGCCATTACAGCTTCGGCAACATTCGCCAGCGCCCGTTTTCGACCATCTGGTCGGATACGTCCGAGCCCCTGATGGGCAAACTCAAGGAAAAAAAGCGGCATCTGAAAGGCCGCTGCGCCACCTGCAGCTGGCTTGATATCTGCGGCGGCAACTTCAGGGTGCGGGCCGAAGCGGTCAGCGGCGACGTCTGGGCCCCCGACCCTGCCTGCTACCTCAGCGACGATGAAATTGCCTGAAGCCCCGCGGACTGCTGGTCAGAAGGCCTGCCCGTGCGGCTCAGGGCGAGGAGCCATTGCCCGCAAAGCGGTTGGTCAAGAAAACACCGCCGGTCACCAGCATACCACCGCTCAGGAGGGAGAGCGTGGCAGGTTCCCGCAGGATCACAAAGGCCATCAGGATCGCGCTGACCGGCACGAAATTGATGAAGAGACTGGCCTTGGTGGCGCCGATGGCCTGAATGCCTTCGTAGTACCACAGAAACCCCAGGACCGTGCCGAAAACCGCGAGGTAGGCCAAGCTGACCCACGCCACCGGCGGATAACTGCCGATGGCACCTGCCATCCCCTCCCCCAACGCCGGCCACAGCAGGCAGACGGCGCCGACCGTTGAGGAATAGGCCACCGCCACCAATGGTGACAGGCCCCGCAAAACGGCCTTGCCCACCAGGGAGTAGACCACCCAACTGATCACACAGCCAAAAATGTAAAGCTCCCCCCACCCCAGCGGCCCCTGCAGCAGCCGGCTGATCTGACCCTGGGAGATCACGACGGCGGCGCCGGTCACCGACAGCAGGATACCGACCCCCTGGACGGCCGTCAGCCGCTCCCTGAAGAAAACGACCGACAGCAGTGCGATCAGAATCGGGTTGTTGGCGATGATCAGCGATGCCCGGCCGGCCTCAATCAGTTTGAGACCTTTGAAAAAGAGGACATTGTAGGCAAAGACCCCGGAGAGACCCAGGACCAGCAGCGGCAGCAGTTGCGCCGGCTTGAGCGGCGGCCACCCGCCGGCAATCTTGCGAACCACCAGCAACAGGCAGGCCGATGCAACCGCAAACCGCAGAAAGGCGGCCGAGAAAGGCCCAACGCTCTGTGCAGCCACCCGTCCGGCGATAAACGTCCCGCCCCAGAAAACAGCGGTCAGCAGCAATTTCAAGTAGACGATCATGCAAGGCGG
>JAABRJ010000068.1 GCA_011390985.1 Desulfobacteraceae bacterium | reverse complement strand
ATGGCCGGCACCCCGGGCGCAATGCCGGCCGCAGGCGCAAAAAACAGGCGGTGGTTAGAGACTGCAGTCGTCGCAGCTGGTCATCTGACGGGCCAGCACCTCGGCGGCTTTGACGGCGAAGTAGGTGACGATCATGTCCGCCCCGGCCCGTTTGATGGAGGTCAGGCTCTCGATCATGTTGCACACTTCGTCAACCAGGCCGATGGCGGCCGCCCCCTTGATCTGGGCGTACTCGCCGGACACCTGATAGGCCGCCACTGGCAGGTCGAAGGTTTCACGGACGGCCTTGATGATATCCAGATATGGCAGGGCCGGTTTGACCATGACGATATCGGCCCCCTCTTCAATGTCCAGAGCCACTTCGCGCATGGCTTCACGCGCGTTGCCGGGATCCATCTGGTAGGTTCTGCGGTCGCCGAAAGCCGGGCAGCAGTCGGCGGCGGCCCGGAAGGGCCCGTAAAAGGAGGAGGCATACTTGGCGGCGTAAGACATCACCGGCGTATTGCAAAAGCCTTGGCCGTCGAGAGCCTGCCGGATGGCGGCCACACGGCCGTCCATCATGTCAGAGGGCGCCACCATGTCGGCCCCGGCCCTGACCTGGCTCAGCGCGGTGCGGGCCAGCAGTTCGAGGGTAGGGTCATTGTCGACCGTGTCGCCGCGGACTATTCCGCAGTGCCCATGGTCGGTGTACTCGCACAAGCAGGTGTCGCAGATGACGCAGATTTCGGGCCGGGCGGACTTGATTTCCTGGACGGCCAGCTGCACCGGGCCGTCTTCGGCCCAGGCACCCGATCCCCGGCTGTCCTTGTGGGTCGGCAGGCCGAACAGAAGCACCGCAGGCACCCCCACCGCGTATGCCTCTTCGGCGGCGACGGCCGCCATCGCCGGGCTGAGGTGGTAGCAGTCGGGCATACTTTTGATGGGCTCCCTGAAGTGCTTGTCGGGGGTTGCCTTGACGAACAGGGGCAGGATAAAATCGTGCGGGGTGAGCGCGGTCTCCCGAACCATAAGACGAATGGCTGGGCTCATTCTCAGCCTGCGGGGGCGTTTGACGGGAAAAGCCATTTCAAAAGTCTCCAATCAGCTTGGTTGGATCCAAAAAACCGATCCCTTCAGATGGGCGGCGCCCTGGCGAAACCTCCCGCATCGTGGGCTGCCAAACAAAAGCATGGTGCTTCGCATCACATTGATTTTAAAATGTAAATTTTAACCCAATGCATTTTGGATTGTCAAGGAATCACCCCTCGGCGCCCAGGGTGATTTTGTTCTGACCTTAAGGTCCAATTTTACTGAGTAGTTACATTTTTATCTGGACAACCCCCCAAGGACCGAGGTATAGTTAAAGGAAATGTGCCGCTTCATCCTATGGGAGGGTGCTTTGTTTGACCTTTT
>JAABRJ010000067.1 GCA_011390985.1 Desulfobacteraceae bacterium | reverse complement strand
GCGTCATCTTCTGGGCGGCGGTTTTGCTCAACTTGCGCATCCCGCGTTTCTACTGCCGGTTTGTCTGCCCGCTGGGGGCACTCTTCGGTCTGCTGGGCAAAAACGCCCTGTGGCGGGTGGGGCAGAAAGCCGATGGCTGCACCGCCTGCGGTGCCTGCGACCGGTATTGCGAAGGCGGCTGCGAGCCGTCGTCCGTCATCCGTACTCCCGAATGCGTGATGTGTATGAACTGCCTGGCGCACTGCCGGCACGCCGTGATGGGGTATCACCGCAGCCCATCGGCCGCCGGCGAGGTTGCTGTGCCGGACGTCACCAAGCGGGAATTCATGGTGACCCTCGCCTCGGGGGTGGCGGTCGTCCCCCTGGCGCGGCTGGCCGGCATGACCGGCGACGCCTGGAATCCGGCAGTCGTCCGCCCCCCGGGGGCGCTGCCCGAGGCGGCGTTTCTCCAGCGCTGCATCAAGTGCGGCCAGTGCATGCGCATCTGTCCCACCAACGTCATCCACCCGGCTGGCATCCAGGCCGGCCTTGAGGGCATCTGGACCCCGATGCTCAACTTCCGCATGGGCACCAGCGGCTGCCAGCAGGGCTGTATCGCCTGCGGCAATCTGTGCCCCACCGCCGCCATCCGCCCGATTTCCCTGGACGAGCGATTGGGCAAAGGCGATTTCACGCCCCGAGGCCCCATCCGCATCGGCACGGCCTTTGTCGACCGGGGCCGCTGCCTGCCCTGGGCCATGGACCGCCCCTGCATCGTCTGCCAGGAAAACTGTCCGGTCAGCCCCAAGGCGATCTTCACCCGCGAGGCGTACCAACCGGTTCGCCTGAGCGGCGCGTTGGTCCTTCAAAGCATGGTGGGCAACCGCCTGCTGGTCGAAGGCCCGGCCCTGCCTTCCGAACGGTTTGCAACCGGGGATTATTTTGTTACCATTGGCGGACACGGCATGCCCCCCGCCAGAATCCTCGCCATCGGCCCCGGCGGCATCACCCTGGCGGACAACCCGTTGGCTGAGACGGCCGCTGCGGGAGACCCGCTCACGTTGCTGGTGCGGCTGCAGCGGCCCTATGTGGACCCGGCCCAGTGCATCGGCTGTGGGGTCTGCGAACACGAATGCCCGGTCAAGGGACGCCGCGCCATACGGGTAACCGCGGAAAACGAAACCCGGCAGCGGCGCCATCGTTTGTTGCTGTAAGCTCGGATGCCCGAAGCCGGCGCCGCCGGCCCGGTGTTGAACGGGGTGCTAACGGGATCGCACCATCAACAGTGCGCTCACTTGATTGGGAGCGGGGCAGGGTGAGGGCGTGTGTTTTTCAGAAACCAGGGCAGGCACAGGGGGTCTGCCCCCAAAAAAACGAGGTGAACCCATGCAAAAAAAAGATAACGGCATATCCCGTCGGTCCTTCATCAAAGCCGCCGGGGCCGCCGGGGTAGGCTCCGTTCTGGCGCCCCTTGCGGGGCGCAACCGGGCACAGGCCGCCACACCGCTCCAGGCAGCGGAGAACACCGGTGTCCCCACACGGCCCTTCGGCAGGTCAGGCATCCAGGTCCCCATTTTATCCCTGGGGGGCATGTTCGACATCCCCTCCAACCAGACCCTGCTCAAGCAGGCCATCCGCTGGGGGGTCACTTACTGGGACACCGCCCATGTATACAGCGGCGGACGCAGCGAGGAGGGCATTGGCCAGTTCTTCAAGAGCTACCCCGAAGATCGCGATAGGATCTTCCTGGTCACCAAATCCACCGCCCGAAATGGCCGGGGCATGAGCGAGGACCTGGCCACCTCCTTGCAGCGGATGAACACCGATCATATCGATCTTTTCTTCGTCCACGCGGTCAGCAGCGCCGCCGAGATGGACAGCGGCATGCGCGCGTGGGCGGCCGAGCAGAAGGCGGCGGGCAAGATCCGGCTCTTCGGTTTTTCGACCCATTCCAACATGGAGCGCTGCCTGCTGGACGCCGCCCGGCTGGACTGGATCGACGGCATCATGACGACCTATAATTTCAGGCTCATGCACGAGGAGAAAATGAAGCAGGCGGTGGCGGCTTGCGTGGATGCCGGCATCGGCCTGACCGCCATGAAAACCCAGGGCGGCGGCGCCGTGGGCACCACCTCGTCCCAGGATCTGGAACTGGCCGGCCGCTTCGTTCAAAAAGGGTTTACCGACAAGCAGGCCAAACTCAAGGCGGTATGGGAAAATCCTCAGATTTCGGCCATCTGCTCCCAGATGCCGACCATGTCGATCCTCATGGCCAACATCGCCGCTGCCGTGGACCGCACGTCGCTCACCCAAAACGAGCGGCAGCAGTTGGAGCGCTATGCCCGTGAGACATTTTCGCACTATTGTGCGGGCTGCTCGCAGATCTGCGAGAACGCCGTCGCCGTCAAGCTTCCGGTCGGCGACATTATGCGCTATCTCATGTATGCTAGAAGCTACGGGGACAGCCAAGACGCCCGCCGCCGGTTCGCCGCCATACCCGATGCGATCAGGCAGCAGCTGACACGGCAGGACTACACCGTCGCCGAGGCCAGGTGCCCCCGCCAGCTACCGATTGCCCGCCTGATGAGCGAAGCTCTCCGTGAATTGGCCTGATGGGGCTTGGTCCCTTGGACCTGCCAGGGGTTTGGGGACGAGCGCATCAAGGGGATCGCGTTGGTGAAATTCCGCGTTTCGGTTGCGAAGGAAAATTTATCCAATATTCTCAGCAAGAAAATGCTGACATCATGACACCCGATGCATCCTGGGAGGTGAATCGTGAACGACCAATCATTAGAAGATATGACGCCGGATATGTGTGCAGCCAAGATCTTTGAGATATCAGGAGAAAAATTTACACCGGAAATCGCTTCTGATCTATGGCCAAAAATTTTACAGCACAAATGGCTGTTGTCTGAAAAATTGCTTCGCGATGTTGGACTGCGAACCGCATGCATCGACTACATAGACCACATGGAACAGGCCCACAAGGAGTTCATGGCCTACCAAAGGAAGGACATTCTTGCCGAAATGGGGGCTCAGACTATCAGCAGAGAGGTGTGGGACACCATTTCAGATTCGCAGCCGCCGAAGAAGTTGGTTCAGCAAAAAATCATCCTTCCCCTTACGGAAAAAGGTCTATCGGATAAACATGGCGTTGTGCCTCCGAAGACCATCATCTTCTTTGGGCCTCCAGGCACCGGCAAGACTCACTTCGTCAAGGCTATCGCGGGGATTCTGTCCTGGTGGTACATCGAAATTGCGCCCAGTATGCTCATGGCCGATGGGGTAGATAAGATCGGGGCCAATCTGCGCAGTATAATGGAAAAGTCGCGAAACCTTGATGATGCCGTCATCTTCATAGACGAATTTGAGGAGCTTGCAGGCAGCCGGGATGAGGGCAGCCGAGTGGATAAGTCAATAACCAATGAGCTCCTTAAGCAAGTGCCGCTGCTTAAGACCAACAAGAACAATATCTTGCTGGTCTGCGCCACCAACTATATTCGGAAGCTGGATGCAGCGCTGCTTCGGCCGGGCAGGTTTGACTGCATCATACCCGTTGGCGAGCTTGACGCGTCCGGAAGAAAAACCATTCTGGAGCACTACCTGTCGAAGCTCAACAGGGGGCATATCAACCTGGATCAACTCGTCGAGTTGACATTCGGATATACCCCTGCTGACATCGAATACCTGTTTCACCAGGTGGCGCAGTTCGCTTTCGAGCGGGAATATGAGACAGGGCAGGACTATCGAGTGACCCTAGATACCTTTCAGCAAATTCTGCCAAAGATTCGACCGTCTTTGACTGACGAAATGATTGAAGAATTTCAAAAGGATAGCCTAACATACTCGCGTGCGTGAATCTTACGCAGCGGCTTTCGGATATACACGCAATAGATATGAAGTTTTCTATGGCCACACAATTTGGTTGGATTTTATCCCAGCGGGTTTGCCAGAGCAACCCTGAAGATGCGATCCGGCAGGTCCGGCATTTTTACCAGAGTCCTGAACCCCGGCAGAAACGCTGGCGTGATTCGACCGGTCTCGATTTCTGCATACCGACAGAAAACCACCTGCCTACAAGACAAAAGCACAACGCTCTTGCTATTTGTGCCGAAAACCTGATAAAATACCTTCCAATTTTAAAAGTGGTCAGATCTGCCTGTTTCATAAAAGATGAACATGCGAAACTTTCATGACCGATTGTCATAGAATTTGACGAGGTCTGTCCTTGCTTTGTGTGATGATGCAAAAAGCCCCCAAGAATCTCGAAATTCCGTACTTTACATTACCAGAACTGACCGAAGAATTTCAGATCAGTGAGGATTCGATTCGGGCTTTCGAACAGACCGGGTTAATCCGCCCAAGCCACAAGGAAAATGGGATCCCCTCCTATAACGAGTTTCAAAGGGCGCGCTTAAGATTTGTCATCTACTGTGACTCTCTCGGTTATTCCGCAGCAGATATTGCCAAAACGATCGGCTCGGTATCGGGCGATTCGAATGAAATCCAGCAGATCGAAAAAAGCCTGTTGTCTTGTGACGAAAAAATCGATGAACTTACAACCCGTATTGAACAGAACCACAATAAGAATCTCGAGCAGATTGATATCCTGTGCGATCATACAATGCTGGTCCGATACATTGAAGAGGTCGAGGCCATACACACCGCAGCGATTCAAGGTCCTGCTCTTGCCTACAGCCCACCGCGCGAAGTAGACTCCGAGGATACGAAAGAAAAAGAGTCTCCGCCAACCAATATTTTGAAAGGTTCGGAGCTGTATAAGTCCGCAAGAAAGCGCGGCACCAGAAAAACAGCGTATGCGGGTGTATTGATGCTGTTAGTTATAGTGGTGGGATATTTCCACTTTTCAGATTCTCCCACACCCACGATTCTGCCAGAGCGGCATATTATCGACCGCTCTGCAGAATTCTCCGAAAATCGACCCACAGGCGAAAATGCCAATCCTTCAGTTCAAAAACCCGCGGACGCATTGGCGCCGCCCCCTTTACCAGCAGACGCCTCCCCGTCCTCCACGGAACCGGAAAAACTCCTCCCCCCTCAGTCGGTTCCTTCGCTAACCCTGACGCCAGACTCGCCACCGGATTCATCCCAAGCCCCAGCAAAGGAAGATCCTTCCGAGCCCACGAACGCGAAAACAGGCGGGATGAACGATGTGCCTTCGATAACGGCGGCCAAGCCTGAAAACTCGGCGTCATCCTCTCAGGTGAATGAGGCGTCCTCGTTTCAAGCAGCCCAAAAGACCCAAGAAACTTCAACCATCAGAACAAAACCGCTGCAAACCGAGGTGCGGCGGGATGCAGACCCCCTCGGAGAATCACGGCTTTCGCCCGGTTCCCCGCACAAAGAAAGCCTGCCGGAGCAAAACGTCATCGCGCCCCAGAAATCGACCGAATACAGCAGCAAAAAGGGGGATGCGACGACCCAAGAAGCGGCATCCTCTGAGCTTAAAGATCCACAAGAAGCATACAGGGATAAAAGCGATGCTATAGAAAAGGCTGCAAGCGGGGGGCTTGCTGAACCTCCACACCAAGCTCAGCGAATGCAAAAGGGGTCGGAACAACTTCTTGCGTCAAAGACCCCTTCCTCAACAGGCTTGTCCCGAAAGGGAGAATCGGATGTGCCGGTCAATCCGAATACGGTAAAGGCCCAGGAATGGCTTAAAAAAAGCAATGACAGTATTGCAAGAGGCGATACCCTGGAAACTATCGTGACGGCCTCCCTGGCGATCAAACTCGATCCGACAATAGTCAAGGCTTATTTGAACCGAGCATGGGCTTTCAGCGAGAGAGGCCTTTATGACAAAGCGATCATGGACCTGAGCCAGACACTTCAAATGGATCCTGACAATGCCTATGCCTACAGTAGAAGGGGACTTATTTTTGAACGCAAAGGTGATGATCTCAAGGCCATTGCGGACTATGAAAAAGCTTGCAAACTCGGGCTTGAATTGGGGTGTCAGAACCAACAAAAATACGCGTCCCATCTTCGCGATTGAAGCGGTGAGAGCGTTGATTTGTGAGGTGGGAAGATTCAATTGAGGGACGTAAAGATCTTATAACTTTTTGGATTCCAGGTCCCGATCGCCACAGGCGTTGAAATCAAAGGAAGTGAGGCTGAATGGATTTGCTGCATAAAAAACGCCCAACACCAAAAACATGTGCGTGCAACGGAAAATTCGTAAGGGCTTATTCTTTCATGAAGTTTATGCTGCTTGTGGTTCTTGCTTTGGCCCTTACGGGATGTGCAACCTTTTTTCAGGGTACCGATGCGACCGACAAGGCCTATAACAAGCTCAAGCGCGGAAACTACCCTCAGGCCGAAGGCATCCTGAATGAAACACTGGCATCGGATCCCGAAAATGTTCAGGCACTGTTTTACTTGGGGGTCGTCTATCAAAATACGGGCCGCGCGAAGGAGGCCAGTGATGCATACTTAAATGCAATTCTACTCGATCCTGAAGAGATGGTTACGTTGAGGCATCGCATCGGATTTGAGGGCGAAACCGTCGTTAGCGCGGCCAAAGCCAAATTTCTGGAGATTCAAGGAATCGAGTTAAAAGATAAGTTTCTCACGCCGGAAGGAATTCAAGAACTGCGATCCTTGATCGCCGACTCAGAAAGCGGTGGCTCTGAGGGGGGTGGCTCTGAAGGCGATGCCTCTGGGGGTGTTGGTTCCGCAGGGGATTCTGATGGTGATACCGGCGATACCGGCGGTGATGCCGGTGGTGATGCCGG
>JAABRJ010000066.1 GCA_011390985.1 Desulfobacteraceae bacterium | reverse complement strand
GAAATTCGGCACCAGCCAGCGGCACAGCAGCACGTAGGCCAGGGTCGAAAAGACATAGATGCCGATGGAGATCCAGAAGTTGAAATCGCCGCGCCCGGGCGGGGGCTGGAAAAGGGCCTTGAAACCGCCCTGGCGGCCGGGACCGCTCTTGCCGAAGGAGCGCGCCACGTGCCAGATGCCCACGCAGCCGATCGCCAGACCCAGGCCGATGCCGAAGCTCATGTAAAAGTCGAAGTTGTTGGCGAACACCGTGTCGACGGTTTCCATGCCCGGGTGCCAGCGGCTGAGGATGCCGTGGTGGTAGAGGATCGGGTTGGCCACCACGGTGATCACCAGTCCCACCAGCCCGCCCATGACCGCCCAGAAGGGCAGCACCATGCCGATGAAGATCAGCCCGATGTCCAGCTGCAGGCCGGTGGCCACCGCCGGCAGCACGCCCTCGGTGTGGCGCGTCAATTCGATCCAGGGGATCGGGATCGGGCGGATCGGCTCGGTGAAGATCAGCCCCGAGACGGTGGGCAGCAGCACATAGATGCCGCCAAAGGCCAGGCCGATCACCCCGCCGATGGAAAACACCCGCCATTTCCAGCTTTTCTGCTTGTCCTCGGTGGACTCGGCCAGGGCCATGGTGCCCAGGGCGCCCACCGGCGCCATGGGAAAGGGCAGCTTTTCGACGTCCGAGGTGATCCGGAAGAGGGCATAGCCCAAACCGAAGTGATCGACGCGCTGGATCACCTGGGAGCCGACCAGCAGCAGGATCGGGATCAGCCAGTCGCGGTGGAAGAAGGTGCGCTCCACCAGCGAAACCGACTCGGGCCCCGGCGCCACCCAGGTCGGGATGAATTCGGTCACCCCCAGCATGCGCGCCGCATCCGACTGGACCAGGTACTGGCTCCACAGCAGCCCCTGGAACGGCGAGGAGAGCGCCGCGCCGGCCATGTAGTAGAGCAGGAAAATCTCCTGCTGCTTGAGTTCGGTGTAAGAGCGCTTGGCAATCTCGGCAAACAGGATGATCGTCACCCAGCGGGCCGCCGGGCCGATGCCCGTGCCGATCACCAGCTGCAGGTACATGCTGCCCGGCATCATCAGAAATCCGATGAAGACCGCCCCCACGACGGTTTTCCAGTCGAAGCCTTCCTCGAAATGGGTCGGGGTTTTGAGCAGGTCCCGGTATTCGGCGAGTTCTTTGTCGTCGTACATGCCTTCGGATTCCCACTGCCGTTTGGTATTCGAGATGGTCGCCAGGCGGCCAGACCCGGCGGTGCGCGCACGCCGGCTGCGATGCGCCGCTGCTAGTCGGGCAGCACCAGGTAGCTGGCGCCGGCGAAAAGCCCCACCAGGGCCCAGATGCCCCCCATCAGAAAATCCCCCAGGATCAACCCCACGAAGAACAGCCGCAGGCGCTTGTACAGGACCACACCGCCGTAGCGCATGCACAGGGTGTTGCAAAGCCAGCCCACCAAAAAGCTGAACCACAGGATGCGCATCGCCGAGCTGTAGGCGGTGAGGTAGCCCAGGGGGTGGATCGGCCACCAGTAGAAGCGGTGGTAGCAGACGACCAGCATCAGCATCAGCGCCGCCCCCAGCAGGGCGAAGATCATCACCCAGTGGCTGCTGCCGATGGGGCTTTCGATCAGGGCGAAAACGTTGTCGTAGACCGACAGGGTGGTTTGGGTGGCCCAGTCGAACTGCAGCTCGCGCACGCCGAATTTGTAGCACAGCGCCAGCATGGCGACCAGCGAGACGGTGATGCCGGCCAGCAGCGTGATCACGATGCCGCCCCCCACCAGGCGCCGGTTTTTGAGCGCGGCGCTGATCTTGCTGGCGTGCAGCAGGGAGGGCATCAGCGACTCGCGCAGGTCCACAAACAGGGCCTTCTGGACCACGGTCGCCACCAGCAGCCCGACATGGCCGAGGAAGCCGGGGCCGAAGAAGGCCAGCAGGCCGTCGATGGGGGCCGCCGTGAGGGTGAAGTAGGCGATGCCCCCCTGACAGATGATCCGGCTGGCCACCAGCAGCACCATGAACGCCGCCCCGATGAAGAGCAGGGAGGCCGCCAGCGGGATGCCGAAGGCGTGGCACCAGGCCACGATGCCGCCCCCGCCGATCACGACCCCCCAGAAGGCCAGGCGGGTGGAGAACCACTCGGTCTCAGCCGGCACGGCCTTTTTGAGCCAGAGGGCCTCCCGCAGCGTGTCCAGCAGGTGAAAGCGCGCCAGCCACATCAGGAAGACAAAAAAGACCCCGTAGGCGCCCAGCATCTGCATCTCCTCCGGGTGCGAAAGGGTCGGCCCGAAGGTCACCCCCAGGGCCGCCGCCGGGATATTGTAGCCCAGGACGCCCAGCAGCCCGCCCAGCAGCCCGCCCAGGATGAAAAAAAGCCAGAAGGAAAAGGAAATCTGGCGCGAGGTCAGAAAGGCGAAGCCGATAAAGGCGGGGTAGATGTAGATTTTCAGTTTGTAAAAACCGGAGAACAGGCCGGTCTTGGGGAAATAGGGGCCGGCCAGGATCAGCGTCGGCAGCTGGGGCACCGCCGGCAGATAGAAATGCAGGCCGTTTAGCAGGTGCAGGGCCACCGGCAGCAGCATTCCGGTGAGCAGGAAGCGGTCGGTCAGAAAGCTGCCCAGGCGTCCCTCGTCGAGCGCATCCTCCATCAGCTGGGGCACCCGCAGCAGCGGGAAGTTCATGCGCTCGTTGGCCAGGGCCTGGCGGCTGAGGATGTTCACCAGGCAGAGCATCACCAGGTAGCACAGCAGGATGAAGCCGCCCCAGGTGGCCAGCGGCAGGGCCCAGGCATGCCAGGGAATCTGGCGGACGACCGTCAGCCAGCCCATCTGGCGCCCGCCGACCAACCCGTTGTAGAGGGTGGCGACCGCCTCCCGGTCCTGGGGGAAGAGCGCTTCGGGCAGCAGCGGCTGCAGCACCGTCTCCCAGCGGTTTTCGACGTTGGCAAAGTGGTACGGGGCGGTCAGGTTGATCAAAAAGGTGCGCGCCAGGCCGGTGTAGGCGATGCCGGATGCCAGGACCATCAGGATCCAGACGACCAGCAGCTCCCGGCCGCTCAGCCAGACCCGGCGGCCCGCCAGGCGGCCGGCGGCGGCGACCAGCAGCGTCAGCCAGAAGAGGATGAAAAACGGTGCCAGCGGAAAATGGCTGCCCCCCAAAGGGGTGGCCTGGCGGTAGACGTTGTTGAAGGGCGTCAGGGCGCAGATCGCCGTTGCCAGCAGCAGGCCGATCAGGATGGCCCTGGGACGGATGCCGGCGCTGACGGCCGTCTGCGGCCGGGCCTGCTCATCGGCCGGCGGGATGGCGGCTGCGGGGGGTGCGCTCATATGGCGGTGGCGCTGGCTGCGGGTGAAAAAAGACCCATGTTCGGGGTGTCCTTGGTCCTGAGGGTGCTGTTTGCGCCGGTCAGAGGGCCCCGGCGGCGTTGGCGTCGGGCTCGGCGGTCTGCAGCCGCTGCCGGTAAAATTCCTGGGTTTCGGCCGGCAGCGATCGCCAGACCAGCAGCTGCTTGCGCAGGTCATTGACAAACACCCGATTGACCCGGCCCCAAACGTTGGCCTCCCCGGTCTGGCGCACCAGCTGCAGCCGGATTTCATACAGGTCCGGTTTCTCCTCCGACGGGCAGAACTGCACCGCGACCGTCTGCATGATGCCGAAGTCGAAGGGCGCCAGCCAGACCTTGGCCTTCAGGAACAGGCAGGTTGTCCCAGCCGGGTCCGTCTTGGGGTGCTCAAACCCGAAATCGATGTCGCCGCTGGAGAACAGCCCGTGGGAGACATCCTGGTGGCCCCGGAAGTGGTCGATCACGAAACCGCCGATGCTGAGGTGTTCGTGATATTTCATCAGGAAGGGAAGGGTGATTTCAATGGTGTTGCTGTGGGCGTCCGGCAGACGCCAGGAGCGGTTGACATCCGGGATGGCGATCTCGGCGGCCACCCGCGCCGGGTAGATGACCGAAACCAGCACCACCAGGATCACCAGCAGCATGGCGGCGACCCCCGCCAGCGAGGAGTAGTTCACCGTGATGCCGGCCCACAGGGCCGTTCCGGCAAAGAGCTTGGCGGAACTCTGGGCGAGCAGGTAGCCCAGCACGACGCTCAGCACGGCAAAGGCCATGGCCTCGGCGATGAACAGAAACCCCACGTGGGAGGGCGCCAGCCCCACCGAGGTGTAGATCCCGATTTCGCGCTTGCGTTCGTACACGCTGCCGATCATCGTGTTGAGCACGATGAAAACCGAGATCACCAGCGGGATCAGGATGTTGGGCACCCCGCTGTAGCGGATCGTTTCGCTGGCGTGGTACATGAAGGTGCCCTCCGGCTCCCCGCTGAAGAGCGTCAGCCCGAAGCGGTCGGCCAGCTGGGCGGCCAGCGTCGGCAGGTCCTCGGACGCATCCGGGCGCAGGGCGACGGCCTTCAGGCGGCCGCCGAGGGCCAGGAGGGTGCGGGCGGGCACGATCACGCTCAGGTCGGCGGGGATGTGCTGGTAGGCTCCCTGCAGGTCGCGGACCTCGTCGCCGGACTCCAGCGCCTCCATCTCCACCTCGGTCATTTCCAGGGCGATGTCGCTGGGAAAGGTGACCGGGGTCAGGGTCTCACCGTCCAGGTCCGGGCGCCCCTGGAGACGCTCGCCGGAAAAGACGCCGGTGACCTCGAAGGGCAGCCCCCACAGCAGCACCCGGGTGCCGGCCGGGGGGCTCGTCCCAAGCCCCAGCTCCTGGGCCATGCGGTCCGAGATCAGGACGGCGTGTTCCTCGTCTTGGCGGAACCAGCGCCCGCCGATCAGCACATTATCCAGGCCGGTCACCGCCGGCTCGATGCTGGCAAGCCCGATCATCCCCTGGGCCTCGTAGCGCTTGTCGCCGTAGCGCAGCGGGATGCGCGGGGCGCGGGTGCGGTCGGCATCTTCCAGCCAGACCCGCGGCGCCACCAGGCCGCTGTCGCGGAACTGGTTGGTGATGACCCCGAGGGCTTCGGGCGGCAGGTCCTGCCAGTTGACGTTCTTCATCAGGATGCCCGGGTAGAGGGCGCGGTCCTGGTAGAACATGCGGGTGTGCTGGCGGTTGGTCTTGACCGAGGTGAAACTCATGATGGTGAAGGTCAGGATGATCAGGGTCAGGCAGGTCAGCGCGGTTCGCAGCCGCCGCCGCCGCAGGTTGTTGACCCCCAGGAAAAATGCGGCCACAAAGGCTTTCCAGCGGCTGATCTCCCCGGCCGGAAGGCGGCTGGCGCGCTTCTGGAGGCGAACCATCTCGTTTTCGAAGCGGAAGAAGATGATCAGGGTCACCACCAGGGAGAGCCCCATGATGAAAAAGGCCAGAATCACCACCAGCGGGCTGTAGGCCAGCTGAAAGGCCGGGTGGACCTGAAAGATGACGGTGATCAGGACCGCCAGGATCGCCACAAAGGCCACGATCCGCTTGTGGATGTTGGCATACGCGAACAGCAGCCGCTCCATGCAGAAGGCAAAGGGGACGAACAGGGCGATGTAAAACAGCACACCGAAGAGGACGTCCTTCTGGGTCTTCTGGACATGGTTGTAGACCCGGCTCGCCAGCGCCCAGGAGCGGGCCGCGGCCGCGGCTGCGCGGTCGTAGATGCGGCCATCCAGGTCGGCTCGGGCCTGCTCCAGGGCGGCCAGCCCTTCCGCCTGGAGCTGCTGGATGCGCGCGTCGTGGATGCCGTGGGTCTCCATGGCCTCGATCCGGGGGACGAGCAGCGCCCACATGTCGCGGGCGACGTGGAAGGCCGTATGGGGAATGGTCGGGTAGTCGTCCACCGGGTAGCCGGTGCCCTCGGGATAGCGCGCGGAGGCGTTCAGCAGAAGCATCTTGTTGCGCAGGACGGTGTCCGAGAGGGTCAGCTTCATGCGCGTGCCCGCTTCGAGGAAGATCGAAACGATCACCGAGCTGCGGGTGTCGATCCGGCTGTACCAGTAGCGCAGCGGCAGGGCCTCGCGGCGTGCGTCGAGGGCCTGGATCTTGGTGAGGTGGCGGAAGGTGCGCGGCTCGAGCAGGTCGAAGATGGTGGTCTGGCGGCAGGCAAACATCACCAGGTCGGTTTGCATGTTGCTGCGCTGCATTTTGAGGCGGTAGGCTTCCTTGCCGGTCTGCTTCTTGTCGATGGCCCAGACCACCTCCCCGGTTTCGGGGTCGAAACGGTAGCCCTCGATGATCACCTTGTCGAGCACGTGGCGCTTGTCGGCCACGCCCTTGAGCTGGAAGTTGCCGCGGGCGTCGACGATCGCGTGATGACGGGCCGGCCCTTGAAACGCCAGCAGAACGGTTCCCGGCGCGGCCTGGTCGGGAAACAGCTCGCCGTGGCGCAGGCGCTTGGCGCGGCCTGCAACCGTGGCGAAGCCCTCTGTCGGTGCGATGCCGCTGTCCAGGCGGGGCGCCCGGGCGAGGGTCTGGACGAGGCCGCAGACCAGCTCGCTTTGGCGGGCGGCCCGCACGCTGTCCACGCCGGCCGGCAGGTCGGTGGGGGTGCCCCAGAGGGGCCGCGCGTCGTGGACGGTGG
>JAABRJ010000065.1 GCA_011390985.1 Desulfobacteraceae bacterium | reverse complement strand
CGAGATAGCCGGCCAGCGCGCTGACCTCCCCGCCCAGCTGCGGCTGGTCGATAAAGTGGCTCTGCCACGGGCGCAGGTGGCTGGGGCGCAGGGTGTCGAGGAAGGCGAAGGGCAACCCGTCGGCGGCGGCCATGGCCGCCGCGCCGGCGGTGAGCACCTCGTTGAGCGTGCTGTAGGGGGCCACCCGGTTGACATTGGACTTGAGCGGGTAGAGCCAGCCGCGGTTGAAGG
>JAABRJ010000064.1 GCA_011390985.1 Desulfobacteraceae bacterium | reverse complement strand
CGGTTGCTTGAGCCCGGATGCGCTGATCGGTCTGAATCAATTCAAAAGAGTGAATTTTCATTTGCGTTCCTGCGATAGCGACGGAAAATCATATCATCATCCAATTAACGTCCATTCCGCTCAAGACGAAGAGAGTCGCCCGGTTTTGACTGTTGTTTGAAGTCATATCGGATTTTCGGCTGGAAGCTTGACTGCCGGTATCGAAAAACTGCAGCCGCAGGGGCGGCCGCGGCCGGCGGCGGGGGATCCCCAAAAGCCCTTTTTCTGAAGGGCTTCGCGAGAAGCGCGTTGGACGCAGCGGCCCGTCAGGGTGACGGCGTTTCATCGTCAAAAGGTGCTTTCAGGGCGTAAACCCCCTGGAACAATTTGGCCTCCATGGTGCGGCTTTCTTTTTCCATGATTCTCAGCATGGCCTTGTTGGAGGCCAGGATTTCGGCGGTGAATCCGCGGATGCCGCGCTCCCGTGCCAGCCGCAGGAGCATCCGGTAGAGAAAAGTGGCGATGCCGTAGCCCTGGAAGCGCTCGTCGACCACGAACGCGACCTCGGCAAAGTTGGTGGATGGCTCCTGGATGAAACGGCCCTCGGCGATGATCTGCTCTTCTTCGGGGTCGCCCATCAACCCGACGATCGACAGGATTTTGCGGTAGTCCACGTTCACATAGGCCTGCATTCTGGCGTGGGGCATGCTTTTGACCGGTGCGAAATAGCGGTAGTAAACGGCCCTTTCGGAAAAGCGATAAAACAGGCGTCGCATTTCCCCCTCGTCCGAAGGCTTGATGGCCCGGAAGCGGACCTCCAGACCGTCCTTGAAGGTGTGCCGCAGGGCGATTTCGACCGGGTAGAGGTGCGCGCTTTCTTTCAGGAAAATCTGGTCCTGGTAGAGGATCTTGGCCGCCTTGGCCTCCTGGAAGAGCTGTTCGCGGTCGTCGGGGTGGGCGATTTCAATCAGGGCCTGGGCCCGCTCGCGCAGGGTGCGCCACTTCAGCGGGGCGACGCCGTACTCGGTGGCGACCATGTTGACCGATTCGCGCAGGTTGAGCTGGCTGGGGTAGTCCTTGATCGACAGCAGAATGTTGGGCTTGCCTTCGCGGTTGCGGCTGGGAAGGCCGCAAACCGAACGGCCGCCGGGAGAGATCTCGGCGCCCACCACAAAATCGATGGTCTCGCCCGGGCCGACCGCCACCCGTGTGCTACCCTCATGTAAGGCGATCAGGCCGGAGAGGTCCACCTTGCGGACGTGAAAAATCCCGAAAAAGTGCGGGTTGCGGCCGATCTGGACCGGGTCGCAGACCGAATCGATGCACTGGAACTCGACGATCGGGTTGCGGTCCAGCCACTGCATCAGCTCGGCCGTGCCCACGGCATAGGAGGCCAGCGACTTTCCCCGAAAGGTCGGCTTGCAGCGGTTGGTGGCGATCCCTTTTTTGACCAGATCCATCTGGGCGTCGGTGAAAAAGGGCGAGTGCAGCCCCAGGTCGCGCTTGCCGTCCAGGCAGCGGCTGAGCGCTTCGAACAGCGACCCGATCGAAAAGGTCAGGCAGTCGCCGTCTTCGATCAGGGTGGCGATGTTGGCCGCCACCTTTTCCATTACCCCGTCAACGGACCAGCGCTCGAAATAGACCGGCGGGTCGACCGCCTCCACCAGCAAGTCAAAATCCTCGACCGAGACGATCGTATCGCCCAGGGTGAACGGCACCTGCGGGTTGATTTCACCCACCACCAGGTTGGCCTTGGCCATGGCCTCGCGGGCCACGTCGACCGCCGCCCCCAGGCTGCTGTAGCCCAGTTCGTTGGGCGGCGTGATCTGCACAAAGGCCACCTCGATGGGCACCTGGCCCGATGCGATCACCCGCCGGATCTGCGAATAGCGGCTGGGGATCAGATCCACCAGCCCCTCGCTCAGGGCCTCGCGCGAGACCCACCCCGGAAAAAAGGTTTTCAGCCGGCACTTGTGGGCCCGCAGCGCGTCCAGGGAAATGTCGTTTCCGTGGCTGGCAATCTGAACCAGCTCCAGGTCCTTCAGATTGTTGTCCTCCGAGGCCATCAGCCGCCGCACCAGGGTGCGCGGCTCAGCCACCCCGGTGCCGAGGAAAATCGACATGCCGGGGCGGATGCGGGACAGGACCTCGTCCACCGGGACGAGGCGCGAGAGCCAATCGGGCTGCGGGTGCAATTGCATATTCTTTTCCCCTCTGGCGGTCGCTGGGCACCCTTGCTGGGGTGGGGTTAAGCGCCTGGGACTGCTGTGGGCGGCGGGCGGGCGGACGTGAACCGCAGTTTAGCGCAGGTGCGCGGAGATTGTAAACCCCATTTGGCAGTGGCCGCAAAGCGCCGCAAAAGCCGGGTGACCGCAGGGGAGGCGAATTCCAGGCACCACCCTGGGCCGCGGCGGCTGCCGCTCAAACCCCTTGTCCCCCCAGGGCAGGCATGCTATTGGCTGGGCCAATTCGACCATGCCAGCCGCATGCTCACGAAAACCGCTGAGGCCCCGGCCGACAATAGCGCCACCCACAGAAAAAGGAAGCAGCGCAATGGTTTCAGTTCTGGTAATGTATGCCGCCGTCGGTGCTGTCGCCGGCGTTCTGGCCGGCCTCTTGGGCATCGGCGGGGGGTTGGTGATCGTGCCGATGTTGGTCTATTGCCTGACGCTCCAGGGGATCTCGGGTGAGATCATCATGCACCTGGCCTTGGGCACCTCCATGGCCAGCATCATGTTCACCGCGGTTTCGAGCTTCTGGTCGCACCACCGGCGCGGGGCCGTGAAGTGGATCGTGGTGCAGCGGATTGTCCTGGGGATTTTGGTGGGCACCTTTCTGGGCGCCTGCTTCGCCGCCCAGCTTTCGACGCGTTTTCTGAAGGTGTTTTTCGTGGTGTTTCTCTACTACGTGGCCCTCCAGATGCTGCTGGGCAAAAAACCCAAGCCCAGCCGCCAGCTGCCGGGGCGGCTGGGGATGTTCGCCGCCGGCAACGTTATCGGCGTTTTTTCCAGCCTGGTGGGGATCGGCGGCGGCACCCTGTCGGTGCCGTTCATGGTGTGGTGCAATATCCCGCTGCACCAGGCCATCGGCACCTCGGCGGCCATCGGGTTTCCCATCGCCGTGGCCGGTACCCTCGGCTACATTTACGGCGGCTGGACCGCGGATGTGCCCCCCATGTCGGTGGGCTACATCTACCTGCCGGCCCTGCTGGGGATCATCGTCACAAGCGTGCTGACCGCCCCCTTGGGGGTTCGTCTGGCGCACAGCCTGCCCGTGGACAGGCTCAAACGGGTCTTTGCCGTGCTGCTGCTGCTGGTGGCCACGCGGATGCTCTTCAGCGTGCTGTGAGCGGCGGCCTGCGTTTGAGGAAGGTGCCATGCAATTCAGGTTCAATCAGAAAAGGGAGTGGTCCAGCGCCGCCCAGCGGTCCGTCAGCATGGCCTGCGGGGCCATGGTGGCGAGCAGTCAGCCCCTGGCCAGCCTGAGCGGCTGCCGGGTGCTTGCGGCCGGCGGCAACGCGGTGGATGCCGCCGTTGCCATGGCCGCGACCCTGAGTGCGGTGGAACCCTACTCGGTGGGCATCGGCGGGGACACCTTCGCCCTTTTTGCCTTCGATCACGGCCGGCGGGTGGTGGGCATGAACGGCAGCGGCCGGGCGCCGCGCAAGGCCACCTTGGAAGGCCTGCGCGCCGGCGGCCACACCCGCATGCCGCAGGTCGGCATGCTGTCCGTGACGGTTCCCGGTGCGCTCAAGGCGTGGTCGGACGCGCTCGCGCGCTATGGCCGCCTGACGCTGGGCGATGTTTTGCAAGACGCCATCCGCTACGCCGAAGAGGGGGTGCCGGTGACCGAGGTGATCGCCGGCGAGTGGCGCGAGGCGACGGCCCTGCTGGCCGCCCACGAGAGTTCGGCGCGGACCTTTCTGCCGGCGGGCCAGGCGCCCCGCCCCGGCCGGGTCTTCAAAAACCCGGGTCTGGCGGCCAGCCTGCGCAAGATCGCCGCCGGCGGGGCGCAGGTTTTCTACGGGGGCGAGATCGGGCGCGCGATCGCCGCCTTTTCCAAGCAAAACGGCGGGCTCCTCGGCCTGCAGGATTTGGCGGACCACAGCACCACCTGGGTGGACCCCATTGCGCTCGACTACCGCGGCTACACCGTCTGCGAACTGCCGCCCAACGGCCAGGGGATCACCGCGCTGGAGATCCTGAATATTCTCCAGGGCTATGAGCTGGCCGCGCTGGGCCACAACAGCGCCGAATACCTGCACCTGCTGGTCGAGGCCATCAAGATCGCCTTCAGCAACCGCGACCGTTTCGTGACCGATCCGCACTTCGCAAGCGTGCCGGTCGATCGCGTGCTCTCCGCCGGCTACGCCGAGCGCTGCCGCCGTGAGATCCGCGCGGATGCGGCCATGGCCCCGCCGCCGGCGGGGTTTGCGTTTGACGCCTCCGAAACCGTTTACCTGGCCGTCATGGACGCCGACGGCAATGCGGCTTCCTTTGTCAGCAGCATCTTCACCCCCTTTGGTTCCGGGATGGTGGTGACCGACACCGGGATCGCGCTTCAGAACCGGGCCAGCGCCTTCTCCCTGGATCCCGCGCACCCCAACCACCTGGCCCCCGGCAAGCGTCCCCTGCACACCATCATCCCGGGGCTGCTCCTTAAGGATGCAGCCTGCCTGATGGCCTTCGGGGTCATGGGTGGGGACATGCAGCCCCAGGGGCATGTGCAGCTGCTCTGCAACCTGATCGATTTCGGCCTGAACCCCCAGGAGGCCGTGGATGCGCCCCGGGTTCGGCGCCTGGAGGGCCGCACGGTCTACTGCGAGGACGGCATCGACCCGGCGGCCGTTGAAAAGCTGGAGCGCCTGGGGCACGCCATCGACCGCAGCCCGACCCCGGTCAACAAAGTCGGCGGGGCCCAGCTGGTCTACCGCAACCCGCTGGACGGCGTCCTGTGGGGGGCTTCCGACCGTCGCAAGGACGGGTGTGCCATCGGGTTTTGACGGCTTTGGGGCGGGAGGTTCGGGTGTCGGCAAACGGTCAGAAGGGAACGCAGACGGAAACGCAGGGGTCGGCTTCGGCGCGCGCTGGCGGGCGGCGGCAGATCATGCGATCCCATGCCCGCGCCATTTTCCAGGCGGGCCTGGCGGCGGTCAACCCGGAAACCTGTATCCGGCGGGTCCTTCGCCTGGAGGGCGTGCGCCTGCTGGCGGGGGATCAGGCCGTGGCGCTGCCCCAGGCGGGGCGTGTACTCGTCATCGGCGGGGGCAAGGCCTCGGCCCTCATGGCGCGGGCCGTCGAAGGGCTTTTGGGGGCTCGGATTGCGGGCGGGGTGGTGGTGGTCAAGTACGGCCACGGGGTTGCCTTAAAGCGCGTCCAGATCCGGGAAGCCGCCCATCCGGTGCCCGACGATGCCGGGCGGGGAGGGGCGGCCGCCATTTTCGACCTGGCCCGGCAGGCCGGCGCCGAAGACCTGATCCTGTGCCTGATCTCCGGCGGCGGCTCGGCGCTCTTGCCCCTGCCGGTGGAGGGCATCGATCTGAAAGACAAACAGGCGGCCACGGGGCTGCTGCTGGCCTCGGGGGCCACGATTCACGAGATCAACACCATCCGCAAACACCTCTCGCGCATCAAGGGCGGCGGCCTGGCGCGGGCGGCCGCGCCCGCCCGGGTGGTGGCGCTGATCCTCTCCGACGTGGTGGGCGACGACCTGGACGTGATCGCTTCGGGTCCCACCGTGGCGGACCCCACCACGTTCGGCGACGGGCTGCGAATTCTGAGCCGCTGCGGTCTCCTGGAGAAGGTGCCGCCCGCGGTCCGGCGGCATTTCGAACGCGGCGCGGCCGGCGAGGCGGCCGAAACCCCCAAGCCGGGGGACCCGCTATTTGATAAAGTCCGCAACGTGCTGGTCGGCGGCAACCGCGATGCGCTCCTGGCCGCGGCCAAACAGGCCCGGGCGCTGGGCTACAACACGGTCGTGCTCTCTTCGATGCTGGAGGGCGAGGCCCGTGAGGCGGGGCGCTTCATCAGCCGTGTTGCGGCCGAGGCCCGCCGCTCCGGCAACCCGGTGCCGCTGCCGGCCTGCATCCTCTGCGGCGGCGAGACCACAGTCACGCTCAGGGGCGGCGGCCGCGGGGGCCGCAATACGGAGCTGGCCCTGGCCGCGGCCCTGGATATCGCCGGGGAAGACGGCATCCTAGTGCTCAGCGCGGGCACCGACGGCAGCGACGGGCCGACCGATGCCGCCGGCGCCTTCGCCGACTGGAAAACCCTGGCGCGCGCCCGGGCCGCCGGATTGGATGCCGCCCGGTTCCTGGAAGAAAACGACTCCTACCGGTTTTTCGACCGCCTCGGCGATCTGCTCAAGACCGGCCCCACGCGCACCAACGTGATGGATCTCCAGATCGTGCTGGCGGTGCCGTGACGGGCGACTACGGGCCCGGACTGCTTTCGGCGGCGGCAAGGCCCAATTCCGCCAGCGCTTTTTCGGAGGTCTCCGCCTGGGTTTGAAAACTGTCCACCGCCGCGTTGGAGAAGACGTAAAAGGGGCCTTTGCCGGCGAAGCTACTCCCTGGTGATCACGGCGTCGACGGCGTGTTGGATCAATGCCAGCAGCGCCACTTTTTCACCTTTCTCCATCACGTCCTTCCCCTTGCGGCGGGTCCGCGAGCTTGCGAACGATCCCCTTGAGGGTTTTCAGGGCCTCGTCGTAATCATAGGCGGCGATCTGGCTGGTGAGATTCTGAAACCGGGTGCTGTCGAGATGTTGCCCGACGGCTCGCAGGTGCGTTTCAATCGCCTCC
>JAABRJ010000063.1 GCA_011390985.1 Desulfobacteraceae bacterium | reverse complement strand
TGGACAGGGAGATCGGGCGCGCCAATTAAAGGGGCGAGGTCCTTCAAACCGCCTGTCAAGGGGTTGCCCGCTCCGCCCCGGGCCATGCGAGTCTTCGTTGACAAGACCGGTTTTGGCATTATCATCGAGTAACCTTGTGCGCGCCAGACGCACATATTCTCCTATTTCCAAAGTTCCTTAACACCGGATGACCCAATGACGAACAAGCGCGACTATTACGACGTTCTCGG
>JAABRJ010000062.1 GCA_011390985.1 Desulfobacteraceae bacterium | reverse complement strand
CCTTAAATACCACCCAGACCGCAATCCCGACAACAAAGAGGCCGAAGAGCGCTTCAAAGAGGCGGCTGAGGCCTACGAGGTCCTCAGAGATCCCCAGAAGCGGGAAATTTACAACCAGTACGGCCACCAGGGACTTGAAGGAGCGGGTTTTTCCGGGGTCGGTGGTTTCGAGGACATTTTCTCCAGTTTCGGCGACATTTTCGAAGATTTTTTCGGTTTCAGCTCGGGGCGCCGCTCGCGCAGCCGGGTACAGCGCGGTGCGGACCTGCGTCATGACATCACACTGAACTTCATGCAGGCGGCCTTCGGCGCCGAAACCGAAATCAACGTGACCAAAACCGAGCGCTGCACCGCCTGCGACGGGAAAGGCAGCGAATCTGGAACCGATCCCGTCACCTGTGCCCAGTGCCAGGGTTCAGGCCAGGTGAGCCGCAGCCAGGGTTTTTTCACTGTTCGAACCACCTGTCCCTACTGCCAAGGCCGGGGCTACACGATCGCGCATCCCTGCTCCCAGTGCGGGGGACACGGGCTGGTCAAAGTTTCCAAAAAAGTCGCCGTAAAAATTCCTGCCGGGGTGGACAACGGCTCCCGCCTGCGCCTGACCGGCGAAGGTGAATCCGGCGCCTACGGCGGCCCGCCGGGCGACCTCTACGTTTTCATCCATGTGGAGGCGCACGACTTTTTCAGACGGGACAACACTGACGTCATCTGCCAGGTGCCCATCTCATTCATCCAGGCGGCCCTGGGCGACAAAATCGATGTCCCCACCCTGAACGGCAAAAAGCCCCTTGCGATTCCCAAGGGAACCCAGCCGGGTGAGGTTTTCCGTTTTCGCGGTGAAGGCATTCCCTCCCTGCGCAACGGGCATCGCGGGGATCAAGTCATCCAGGTGCTCGTCAAGACCCCCACTCATCTGAACAAGAAACAGGAAGCCCTGCTGAAGGAATTCGCCAAACTGGAATCCGGCAAACTGACCACCAAACTGAAAAACATTTTCAAAGGAAACCCTGTCGAAGCCGCCCAGTGAGGCCGGTGAAACATATGGGTAACGGGTCGATGGATGTACGAGCTGAGAGTTGTGACTCATTTTGCGGCCGCCCACCAACTGAAGATGGTAGGAAAAAAATGCGAAAATCTTCACGGCCACAACTGGAAAATTGAGGTATATGTAACCGGGCAGGAGTTGAACGCCGGCGGCGTTTTGATGGATTTCGGGGTCTTAAAGGAAAACGTGCGCGGCCTGATGCGCGATATAGACCATAAGTTTCTAAACGAGCTGAACGACTTCAAGGACGGTTGCCCGCCATCGTCCGAAAATATCGCCCGTTTGATCGCCGAGCGTCTGCAGCAGCAGCTGACAGCCCCGGGGGTCAGGGTTTCCCGCGTGACCGCCTGGGAATCCGAAAATGCCTGCGCCACCTATTTTCCCAACGGCAACGGGTGAGTCGTCAATCGCGGCCAGGGCCAACGCCCCGCACCCTTTCCTGAGTATGCCACCCAAAAAGCAGCGGCGCCTGTGCGCCCGCTGTTTTTTTTTTGGCACAGTCTGCCGCCGGTGAGTCCGGTCGAGCGTCAAGCGTCCGTGTGAAGCCTCTCCCAGCATGCAATCAGTTCATCGCGGCGGATGATTGCGGAGACATCCGCCACATGCTGACGGATATTCTCCAGGCCCCCTTCCTGGCGGTCCACCAGAATGACGGCCTTTACCACATCCAGGCCCTCCAGGCGGGCCCGCTCAATGGCCTGGATGGTGGAGCCGCCGGTGGTGACGACGTCGTCGATGATGGCAACCTTCTCTCCGGCGGTCATGTCGCCCTCGATCCAGCGTATGATGCCGTGGTCCTTTTGGGTCTTGCGGATGGAAAAGGCTTTGATGGGCAGACCTTCCAGCCCCGAAGCAAATGCCGTCGCCACCGCAATGGGATCGGCGCCGAAGGTGAGCCCCCCGACGCCGGCAACCCCCGCATCCCGGATGGCCTGAAACACCAGGTGGCCGGCCAGAAATATTCCCCGCGGGCTGAGGGTTGTCGGTTTGCAATTTACGTAAAAAGAACTCAATTTTCCGGAAACCAGTTTGAACACGGGTTCCGGGCTGAATTTGAATGATTTCCGGCAGAGGAGTTGGATCAGTTCCTGTTTCATGTCACCACCCACCCGCGCGCCGCTGCCAGCTCCGGATGCATATTGATTTAAAATCGAATTTTCGATAGAAAAGCCCCCACCGAAACGGAAGAAGCCTGTTTAATGGGATTCCAGTGGAGGCTTTAAGTTAAGGAAAACTGGAAACAGCACTCCTTGAACTTGACAGGGGTATAGCAAGTATCCGCTTCAGGGTCAATTTTAAATCCTCGGAGGGCGCTCAGCTTGGCCTATCGCCTGAAAATCTCCAGCCGCGCGTTACCGTGCATGGGGCTGGCAGCGGCGCAATGATGGCCCCCCCTGACCAGCAGGCGATCATCCGCCTGTTCGGTGTCCACCGGCGCTACGGGGCGCTGAACGCCCTTACCGACATCGGCCTCGATATCTTCCAAAACGAGTTTGTGTTTATCACCGGCCCCAGCGGTGCTGGCAAATCCACCCTCCTGAAGCTCCTCTACCTGGGGGAGCCCGCCTCTGAGGGTCAGATTCTGGTGGACGGATTGAACCTGGCCCGCATTTCCCGCAAGCGGATTCCAGACCTGCGGCGCAGGTTCGGCATTATTTTTCAAAACTACCGCCTGATCCCGACCCGAACGGTTTTCGCCAACGTCTCCCTGGTGCTCGAAGCCATGGGTCAGAAGGAGCACCTGATCCGCAAAAAGGTTCACAGCGTGCTGCGGACCGTCGGCCTTGAGGACCGCGACAGCGCCCTGCCCCTGACGCTCTCGGGCGGTGAGCAGCAGCGGGTGGCGGTTGCCCGCGCCATTGTGGGCAACCCCCAAATCCTCCTGGCCGACGAGCCCACCGGCAGCCTGGACCCCTCCTCGGCCGGCGTCATCATGGCCTTGCTGCAGCGCTACCATCGGCGGGGGGCCACGGTGATCATCGCCACCCACGACCACGAAATGATCGGTCGCACCCGCGGACGCGTCATCCGTTTGGAGCACGGCCGGCTTTTGCCGCAGCCGACGGCCGACACCCCATGAACCGGATTTTGAAGCGCGCCCTGGCGGATATCCGCGACAACGGCTTTCTCAACGCGATCACCGTTGCCACGATCGCCCTTGCCATTCTAATATCCAGTGCTTTCGGTCTTTTTTTCATCAATGCCAGCCGCCTGATGACCCTTTGGCAGCAGGGCGTGCGGGTCATGGTTTACCTGCAGCCGGAATTTGCCGACGCCGCGGTGGAAGACCTCCGCTCCCGGTTGGAAAAGCTGCCGGCGGTCGGCAAGGCCGTTTTCATTTCCAAAGACGATGGCATGGCGCGGTTAAAGAAGCAGCTGAAGCACCAGCTCTCCCTGCTCAGCAACCTGAAAGCCAACCCACTGCCGCATGCCTTCGAGGTGCAGCTGCGGCCCGCCGTTCGCGACTGGGAGGAGGTGGCGGACCTGGCGGCCGCAATCCAAAAACTTGCGGGCGTCGCGGAAGTCGAGTACGGCCAGGGGTGGCTTGACCGCTTTGCGGCCATCCTGAGGCTCTTCAAGCTGGCCGGGTTTGGGATGTGCGCTCTGTTTTTCATTGCAACGGTCTTCATTGTGGCCAACACCACCCGGCTGGTTTTGTACAGCCGGCGCGAAGAAATCGAGATCATGCGACTGGTGGGGGCATCGGAGGGGTTTATTCGGATGCCACTTTACCTTGAGGGCATCCTTCAGGGGGCGATCGGCGGCGCGGCCGGACTTGCAGGGCTGTTGGCAGGACACCTTTACCTCAGCGCCCAGATCGACCCGGGCCTTCTGCCCAGTCAATTTGAAGTTCGCTTTTTTCCGCCGGCACTGATAGCGGCCATCCTGGGCGGCAGTATGCTGGCCGGTTGCTTGGGCAGCTTACTTTCCCTCAGACAGCAGTTAAAAACCTGAAGTGCCCGAAGGAAACGCTGCGCCCCGCAGTGATGCGACTATGCGGTTTTTTTTGGTGACACGACATCACCCGTTCTGGACCGGCTTGGCCGTTTTTTTGACATGCCTCATGGCCATCGGTGCCCCGGGCGCTGAGGCGGCCGAAACCATCGCAATCGTGACCGCATCCGGCCTGAACTTGCGCAAGGGGCCGGAAGGCAGTGCCGGGATCGTCCGGACCCTCCAGAAGGGCGACACCCTTCGGATCCTGGGTGAAACCACGGGATGGCTGAAAGTCGATCACGCGGGCGAAACGGGGTATGTCAAGCACAACCCGCAATGGGTCAAGTTCTTGACGGCTGAAACCGCAGCGGATGCCGACCCCGGCGAACGAAGCCTGCTCGGGCGTGCCGTCGAGGCGGTAACCCGCAAACTCGAGGCACGCAAGGCCGAAGTCGCCGATGACATCCGACGCGAAAAGGACGTCCTGGAGCGCCTCAACGCGATCAACCGCAACCTCAACCGCACAACCCTTCAGGTTCGGGCGCTGGCGGCAGCGCTTGAAGCGCTGAGCGCCGAAATTCAGCACAACCGGCAGGAAATCAAAGCGCTTGAAGAACGGATCGCGGAGACCGAGGCCCAGGCTTCCCAACGGCTGGTGGCGCTTTACAAACTCTCCTGGATCGGGCAGGTTCAGTTTTTGGTGAACGCAACCTCAATCCACGATTTTTTCGAACGAAAAAGAGCGCTTAATAATCTTCTCGCCCATGACGACAAGGTGTTCGGCGCCCTGTTGGCCGATTACGACCGGCTATCCGGGTTAATGAGCCGGCTGGAGGCCCGGAAAGCCGAGAAACAACGGAAAACCGAGGCCTTCAACCTACAGTTGAACGACCTGGCAGCCCACAAGGCCCGTCGGATCGGCCTGCTGGCAGAGATTCGCAGCAAAAAATCCCTCGAACTGGCCGCCATTGACTCCCTCAAAGCCTCGGCAGCGGCGCTGGACACTGCGATTCAGTCGTTTATGCAGCAAGCGCCTGCGCCCCAGCCGGAAATTTTCGCAGGCGCCGATTTCGCAACCTTTAAAGGGTTGCTAAAAATGCCTGTTGAAGGTAAAATAGCTAAATTTTTCGGACCTTACAAAAACCCGCGGTTCAACGTGATGAATTTTCGAAGCGGTATCGAGATCCATGCGGAACGGGGGGAGCCCGTTCGCTCTGTTCGGGAGGGGAGGGTTCTGTTTGCCAGCTGGTTCAAGGGGTTTGGCAACATGCTGATCATCGATCACGGAGAAAATTACTGCACGGTCTACGCCCACGCCGAGGAATTGTTCAAACAGAAAGGCGACACAGTCCTGGCAGAGGAAGTCATCGCCACGGTCGGAGACACTGGTTCAACATCCGAGCCGGGTCTGTATTTTGAGGTGCGCCATCACGGAAAACCCATGAATCCATTGGCATGGATCCATCAACGCGGCTAAAAGGAGCTGGCTGTATGACCCGAAAATCAGGACGTTACATCAGGCTTTGGCTGGTACTGGCCGTTGCCGTCATTTTCTGGAGCATCGGGGCGGGGTTTTACCGCGACCTGGGAGCCAGCAACGACGAAACTTACAAGGGTCTCAAGATCTTTTCGGATGTTCTCGAACTGATAGAAAAAAACTATGTCGACCCCGTTGATACAGCCGATCTTATCCACAAGGCGATCCAGGGCATGGTCCAAAGTCTGGACCCCCACTCCGCCCTGCTGCCCCCCGATGCCTTTGAGGAATTGCAGATCGACACCCAGGGAGAATTCACTGGCATCGGGATTCGCATCACCATGCGCGACGGGTTCGTCACCGTGATCTCGCCGATTGAGGGCGCCCCCGCATACAAGGCCGGCATCAAGGCCCAGGACCGCATCATCAAGGTTGATGGAGAAACCACCAAGGATCTGCGCAGCGCGGTGATGAAGATGCGTGGCCCCAAGGGAACCGATGTGGTCGTGACCATCCTGCGGGAAGGGGCGGCCGGCCCGATGGATTTCAAACTCACCCGCGATGTCATTCCGATCGAGAGTGTGCGCGCCCTCGAGATCAAGCCCGGATACGGCTACGTGCGGGTCACCAATTTCCGCGATAAAACCACCGAAGATCTCCAAGACGCTCTGAAAAAATTGGAATCCGCCAAAACGCCGTTGAAGGGCCTGGTGCTCGATCTGCGCAACAACCCCGGCGGGCTGCTGAACCAGGCAGTGGAGGTTTCCGACCTGTTTCTCCAGGAGGGCGTCATCCTCTCCATCAGAGGCCGCCAGAACACCCACACCAAGGTCTTCAAAGCCACGCCCACCCAAGCGACGGCCAGGGACTACCCGATGGTGGTGCTGATCAACGGCGGCAGCGCCAGTGCATCCGAAATCGTCGCCGGAGCCCTACAGGACCATAAAAGGGCCCTCATCCTTGGCACGACCTCCTTTGGCAAGGGATCGGTGCAGACCGTGGAGTCCCTGCGCGACGGGTTCGGGTTGAAATTCACGATTGCCCGCTACTATACCCCCAGCGGGCGCTCCATCCAGGCCAAGGGGA
>JAABRJ010000061.1 GCA_011390985.1 Desulfobacteraceae bacterium | reverse complement strand
ACCGTGACGTTCAGCGGCGCGCAGAGCGCTGTGGGGCCGGTTACCAGGGTCACCCGCGCGCCGCGCTGTTCGGCCGCACGGGCGACCGCAAACCCCATTTTGCCGGAAGAGGGGTTGCTGATGAAGCGTACCGGATCGATGGCCTCCCAGGTAGGGCCGGCGGTGACCAGAACGCGCACGCCCGCCAGGTCCTTGGGGGTCAGGAAGCCAATAAAACGGTCGAGGATCGCCTCCGGCTCGGGCAGCCGACCCGGCCCTGTGGTGCCGCAGGCCAGTTGCCCGCAGTCCGGTTCGAGTACACCGTAACCATCGCTTCTGAGGGTTTCAAGATTCCTCTGAACCGCGGCGCTCTGGTACATGTGGGTATTCATCGAAGGACAGACGAGCACCGGGGCGGTGACCGCCAGCATGAAGGTGCTGAGGGCGTCATCGGCGATCCCATGCGCCAGCTTGCCGATGATGTTGGCCGTTGCAGGGGCGACGATGACGGCATCCGCGTGCTGGGCCCACTCGATGTGGCGAATGGCGGCGTCGCTGTCGCCACGGCCGAACAGGTCCATATGGACGGGCTTTTCCGAAAGCGCCTGAAACGTGCCCGGGCCCACAAACCAGGCGGCATTCGCGGTCATGACCACCCGGACATGGGCGCCCTGTTTTTTGAGCAGGCGCAGGAGTTCGACACTCTTGTAGGCGGCTATACCCCCGCTGACACCCAGAACGAGGTTTTTGTCACGCAGATCCATGTGCCACCAAGGTTACTTGAACAAATCCGTTGCGGTATTCGAACTTTCGGCGACAGTGGTCGGGGCCACCCAGATTTCGACGTAGGTATAGATATCCTTTTCGGTGATGTTGACGACACACCAGCGGTTCTCCTTGTGGAACAGCAGGATGGATCGAACCGATTTGAAGGAGCTGACCACCTGCCAGTTGTCCTTGGCCATGTTGTTTTCAAAAAACGCGATCAGCGAGGCGCTGTCGACCCGGCCTCTGAGGGAAAGCACACCGGCGGAAAAGCCGGGGGTGCGGTAGACAAAAGAGGTTTTTTTGTCGACTTTCATTTCACTGGGCACGAGCACGTCCCCAAAATCGTAGTAGAGCGGGGCGGCGTTCTTGTCCTGGGCGGCGAGGCTATCGGTCCCGCCGGCCTGGCTTTGGGATTGAAGCGCAGTGCAGCCCCCCAGGGTCATCCCCAGGGTGAGCAGCACCGCCAGACCAATCACCGTTTTTTGCACCTGTTTCTTTAGCTTCATTTCCTCTCTCCTCATCTGATGTAATTTTTGCCCTGGTCCGACCGCAAGGCAGCAGTGAGCATACACCTTTGGCGCAGGGTTTCAAACAGGATTTTGGGCGTTTGGAGCGCTTTGATTCGGCCTTGGTGGCCCTGGCGCGGGCAGATCTGCGCCACGGCTGTGGGTGGTGAACAACCGGTCATTTTCCACCCTCCGGCCCCTCCGGTGTGCGGAAATTGATGATCAGCTCGTCTTTTCCGATCATGCCCAGCTCCTGGCGGGCCACATTTTCAATAAAGTCCGGATCGTTTCGAAGCCGGTCGATGTAGCGGTAAAGCGCAAGGTTCTCCTGCTCCAGCCGGGTAATGTGCTCTTTGATCTGATGCAATTCACCCTTGAGTTGGTTGAGGTCGGTAAGCCCTTTGTCGCCGAAAATGCTGACAACCAGCAGCCCAACCATCGCCAGACCCGTGATGAGCGCAACAATGGCGCCTTTGACGCTCACGCGTGTTTCCCGCCTTTCCTGAAAACCACCTTCAAGAGTAGAATCTCCGGGCAACCACCTGAATCGCCGGCGCGCCATCGGACCGGCGCCGACGCCGACCGCAAAGGGACCCAGACCGACCGCCAAAGATCCGCCGGAGGATATCGTATTCCAAGGTATCGGCCAAAGTGGCGCAATCTTTTTCATAATTTTTTATTATGGCAGAATTGAATCTCTTTTTGCAAGCAGATGTTCGCAGCCGCCGTCAGCCCGCCGCCCCGCGGTCGCCCCGACGCGCAGCGGCAGAGTGAACAAAGCGCCAAGCCGGCCGGCGGCACGGCCCTTGGCGGTTGATCCTGATTTAATTTCTTGACATTCGGAAACCGATTGTGTAGGAATTTCAACTTAAATTTATCAAACTTGCTTGGAAAGGAGCATTATTCGTGGCAAACCATAAATCCGCAATCAAACGGAGCCTGCAGAACATCAACCGCCGCCTGCGCAACAAGGCGGTGCGAACCCAGGTAAAATCAGTCACCAAACAGTTGGAAGCCAAGATTGCCGAAAAAGACCAGGAGGTGGCCGCTGCCGAACTCAAAGCGGCGAAATCTGCGATTGCAAAAGCCGCCAAAAAAGGCGTGCTGCACCGCAACACGGCGTCCCGCAAGATCTCCCGCCTCGAGCGTATGGTCAACGCCCTCAACGCCTGATCCCCTTTTTCAGACCAATGCCAAAAGAGCGCTTCGAGAGTTTCCTCTCTCCAGCGCTCTTTTTGGGTCGCCACCCCACAAGCGACGATCCCGTGAGATCATTCGTTGACGCGGTCGTTTGACGGCAGCCGCCCGATCATCCGCGGCGTCGCCGCCGGAGCGCACGCCGCATCGTGAACTTTCGGCCCTGCCCTCAGAAGTCGTCGGTCATGCGGCTGTAAATGCTTTCCGCCACCCGTTGGGCAAGCTCGGTGAGGGCCTCGCGCCGATTCTGATCCGTGCGCGCCTTGCTGTCCGCATCGACGAGAAAGGCTGCGTTGGCTGAAACGTTGCGTGCCTTCCAGATCAGGGCGCCGGAGCGGTCGGTCAGCTCCAGGTTCAGGGTTGCCCTAACCCGGCGCTCCGCCGAGGTGGTGGATCCCGTACGGGCAATGGTTTCGGTGCTCACCGATGCGATTTCACCGCTCAGCCGCGCGTCGGCCCGTTCCTGGGCTGCGGCCCGCTGATTGCGGGTGAGTTCATCGATCAGCGCAGAGGTGAAGGCGATTTCAATGCCGGTTTCGGAAGTTCGATTCCGGAGCATTTGAACAAAAACGGTTTCCGTGTTGCCCGGCAGGGTGCCCGTCCCCTGGAACTGGTAGCCACAGCCCACGATCATGACACCTGCCAAAAGGACCGACAGGCCGTTTCGCATCATCAGGTCCCCCTCCTCTAAAAGAGCCGCCATTTTCGGGATTGCCGCCCTCACCGCCGGCCCGCCGCCAGGGCTGCAGGAGCCGGTCAGACCACGATATTGACGAGCTTTTTCTTGACGACGATCACCTTGCGAATCGGTTTTCCCTGGATGAAGGCGGCCGCCCGCTCGTCGGCCAGCGCGGTTGCCTTGATGGTTTCCTCATCGGTGTCGGCATCCACCGTGAACCGGCTGCGCAGCTTGCCGTTGACCTGCACCACGATCTGGAGACTGTCTTTAACCAGCGCATCTTCCCGGTAGGTCGGCCAGGACGCTGCGAGGACGCTGTCCGGGTGCCCCAGGGTGGCCCACAGTTCTTCCGCGAAATGCGGCACAATCGGGGCCAGCAGCAGGGTGACGGTTTCCGCTGCGTAGCGCATGACCCCCGGCAGCTGCTCCGCCGCCAGGTCCGGGGCCACGGCGTACATGTCGTTGACCAGCTCCATGACGGCGCTAACGGCCGTGTTGAAGTGAAAACGGTCGTCGATGTCGGCGGTCACCTTCTGGATCGTTGCGTGCGCCTTTTTGTAAACCGGCCGCAGCTCGGGGTCCAGCGCGTCGGCCGGCCCGGTGTAAGCCGAGATAGTCCGCAGCCGGTCGCCGTAGGCGGCGACCAGCCGCCAGACCCGATTGAGAAAGCGGTAGCCGCCCTCGACCCCCTGCTCGCTCCACTCCAGGTCGCGCTCCGGGGGCGCCGCGAAGAGGCAGAAAAGCCGCGTGGTGTCGGCGCCGTAGTGGTCCAGCAGGAGGTTGGGGTCAATCACGTTCTTCTTGGATTTGGACATTTTTTCCACCCGGCCGACATCCACCCGACGGCCGCATTTGGTGCAGCGGCGGTCTTCTCCGCTGCCCTCGGTTTCCTCGGGCAGCAGAAAACCGTGTTCCGGGCAGGCGGTGGTTTCCTTGCACACCATTCCCTGGGTCAACAGCCGGGTGAAAGGTTCCTTGAATTTCACCAGCCCCAGGGCCTGCAGGACGCGGGTGTAATAGCGCGAGTAGAGCAGATGCAAAATGGCGTGCTCGACCCCGCCGATGTACTGATCCACCGGCATCCAGTAGTCCACCGCGGCGGTATCGAACATGCCGCCGTCGAAAGACGGGCTGCAGTAACGCTCAAAATACCAGGAGGATTCGACGAAGGTGTCCATGGTGTCGGTTTCACGGCGCGCATCGGCGGCCCCGCAGGCCGGGCAGCTGGTGCGGCGGAAGTTTTCGAGGACCGGCAGGGGGGAGCGCCCACCCTCCAGCAGGTCGGCATCCTCTGGCAACAGGATCGGCAAATCGGACTCGGGCGCCGGCACGGTCCCGCAGTGCGGGCAGTGAATCATCGGGATCGGGGCCCCCCAGTAGCGCTGGCGCGAAATGCCCCAATCACGCAGGCGGTAACTGACCGTCCGACGGCCGATGCCGTGGGCTTCCAGATGCGCGGCAATGGCATCCAGGGCCTCCCGGTTGGGCAGCCCGTCGAAGGTGCCGGAGTTGACCATCGTTCCCTCGCCGCTGTAGGCCTCAGTCATCCGGGCGGGGGTGAGGTCCTGGTCCGCCGGGTCGACCACCACAATGATCTCGAGACCGTATTTGCGGGCGAAGTCAAAGTCCCGCTGGTCATGGGCCGGAACGGACATGACCGCGCCGGTGCCGTACCCCATCAGCGCAAAATTGGCCGTGTAGATGGGCATCCGCCGCCCGCTCAACGGGTTGAGACAGTAGGCCCCGGTGAAAACGCCCTCCTTTTCGTAGGTCTCCAGGGCCTTGCTGGAGCGGTCCTGCAGCGCGATGCGCGCCACGAAGTCCTGAACGGCATCGGCCTGGGGGGTGCCGGCCGAGAGTTTCAGCACCAGCGGGTGCTCCGGTGCCAGACACATGAAGGTGGCCCCGAAAACGGTGTCCTGGCGGGTGGTGAAAACCGCAATGTGGCTGTCTTCGGCATCCGGCGGGCTCTCGATGGGAAAGCGGATTTCGGCGCCGACGCTTTTGCCGATCCAGTTTTTCTGCATCGTGATGACCTTGTCGGGCCACCCGGGCAGCTGATCGCAGTGGACCAGCAGGTCTTCGGCAAAATCGGTGATGCGAAAAAACCACTGCCAGAGCTTCTTCTGCCGCACCTGTTGCCCGCAGCGCCAGCAGCGCCCGTCTTCCACCTGCTCGTTGGCCAGGACGGTCTGGCAGTCCTCGCACCAGTTGACGTAGGATTCCTTGCGGTAGGCCATCCCCTTTGCGTACATCTTGAGGAACAGCCACTGCTCCCAGCGGTAGTATTCGGGGCGGCAGGTGGCGATCTCGCGGTCCCAGTCGTAGCTGAAGCCCAGGCGTTTGAGCTGCGCCCGCATGGCGGCGATGTTGTCATAGGTCCAGCGCGCCGGGTGGGTGTTGTGGGCGATGGCGGCGTTTTCCGCCGGCATGCCGAAGGCGTCCCAGCCCATCGGGTGCAGCACATTGAACCCCCGCATGCGCTTGTAGCGCGCGACGACATCCCCGATGGTGTAGTTGCGCACATGGCCCATGTGGATTTTACCGGACGGATAGGGGAACATCTCCAGCACGTAATATTTTTCTTTGGCGGGGTCCTCGGAGACTTTCAGCAGCCCGGAGGTCTCCCAGAATCTCTGCCATTTCTCTTCGATTGCCTTGGGGGTGTAACGTTCTTCCATTTCCTGATCTTCTCCTCCAGGGTGGGAACCGGGCAAGCTCCGAACGGTAGCCCGCATCAGACGGTTTCGGCCCCTCGGCCCTTGGGGCGGGCCGCTGGATGCTGCGTCGAAATTTTTTTAGATTACACAATCCTTATCAAATAGCAAGGCCGCGATCCCGTGCCGGCAAGACAGGCGCCAGCAGCACCGGCCGCCGGCGCTCCCGGGCGGTGCAGGGCCAAAATTCTCGGCCGCAGATCCCCCCACCGGCCAAAAAACGTTTGACTTGTAGTCATTTACAACGTAATACTTTAGCAAATGCAGCCGCTTATCCTGCAGGCTCGGTACCCGGCAACCCCCTTTTCCCACTCAACCACCCTATGGACAGACAATTCTATGGCCACCAATATCCTGATTAACGCCCTCAACTCCGAAGAAATCCGCATCGCCAACACCAAGGACAGCAAACTTGAGGAATTCCATATCGAAACCAGCTCCCGGGAAATTCTCCACGGGAACATTTACAAAGGCATCGTCACCCGCGTCGAGCCCAGCCTTCAGGCGGTGTTTATCGAGTTCGGCGCCGAGCGCCACGGCTTTCTCCAAAAACACGAGATTCACAGCGACTATTTTCAGGACAATCATTCGGGCGACAGTTCGATCAAAAACATCATCAAGCCCGGACAGGAACTGCTGGTGCAGGTCACCAAAGACCCCATCATGAAAAAGGGCGCCATGCTCACCACCTACATCTCCCTTCCCGGGAGGTACATGGTGCTGATGCCCGGCAGCAAAACATTGGGGATCTCGCGTAAAATAGAGGACGAGGCCGAGCGCAAGCGCCTCAAGGAGCTCATCTCCAAGCTGAGCGTTCCGGAGGGCTTCGGCATCATCGTGCGGACGGTGGCCGGCAACTGCACCAAAACATCCCTGACCGGCGACCTGCGCTACCTTCTGCGCGTCTGGAAAAGCATCAAGGAGAAAGCCCTGCAGGAA
>JAABRJ010000060.1 GCA_011390985.1 Desulfobacteraceae bacterium | reverse complement strand
ATCATCCTCATTGACCACGGCCTTGCCTTTTCCGAAGGTAAAATCAAGAAAATGAAAGGGCGAGCCGGCAGAACCCCGCTTGTAGCGCAGGATCTCTCTGGCCACTTCAACCTTGTTATTTGTGCAGCTTATTTCCAAATAATAGGTGACCAGTCGCTGCACCTTGCTGATTTCCATTCTGAACTGCAATTCGATGATGATGTTTTCCTTTTCATGGCCGCGAGTTACCAACTCGTGATAGCCGCCACGGCTTTGAATGGCTGAGCTTACATTGAAAAGGAGGCAGTCCTTGAGAAACCCGAAAACCTGTAACAAGGTCGATTTTCCCGTTCCGTTTGCTCCCACCACGATACAGAACGGTGGAATGTCTTTCATGGTGATGTCCTGGAACACCTTGAAATTTTTCAAACGAATGGATTCAAATTTCATCGCACATACCTCATCTTGAGAAGACCTGTCTTTGGGTCCTTGTCCGGCAGCCCCCGTATACCAGCCTGAAATAAACAAGCGCATCCGCGAAGACGTCACCTTCCTGATGCAGAACCTGGGCAAAACCTACGGCTACACCCAGCAGGGCGCCAAGGAGGTCTGCATCTACGTCATCGACAACGACCTGGCGCGCAAATTCGCGAGCCCCGCCAAAGCGGAGGAGTGACCGCCGGCCGGTGCTTTACGGCCCGCGCCAGAACTCCCAGTCGGTTCCCCCGCCGCCCTCGCTGACCTTGCCGTCATAGCTGAAGGCCAGCCCGGAGGTGCCCGGGGGCATTGCCAGCTCGCGCTCGAAATGCCAGCTCCGAAGCGGCTGGCGGTGACCGGAAAGCGCAAAGGTCAGGCTCTCCAGGACGAGGTTGTCGTCATCCAGCAGGTTAAGCCCCACAAAGAGCCTGTCGACCGCCGTATAGCCCGTCTGAAGACGCGCGGCCAGCACCACATCCCCGGTGATGTACAGGCGGTCCGCCCCCGTTCTGATGCGATACTGGATCTCGAGATCCGGCGTCACCCAGCGTCCCGCAAGCGAAGTGCCGGATGCCAGAGCGATCCGGTTTTCGGGCCGGGCGGTGGTGCCCTTGTAGGAAAACCGCACGTCCTGGCAGGCGGTCAGCAGCAGCCCCGCCAAAAGCAAAACCCACCACCCGGTCACGCCCCCCAAGAAAGCCGCCGACGGCGCCCGAAGGCTGCCGGTCGGCACCGCTCGCTCGTCACCCATGGTCTCACTCCTCTTGTACTGGCAGCCGCCGGCTTCAAAAGCGCCCGCCCGCCACCGCCATCCGATGGACCGCGGCTCAGCCCCCGATCCAGACCCCAAACCGCCAGCGCCACCAGAGCGCCGGCGCCACCGCCAGCAGGCTGAAAACCGCCACCGCCCAGGCGACGCGACGGGCGCCGGCCCGCACCCGGAACGCGGCGCCGGGCAGCGGCAGGCCGCAGCGCCGCGCGGCGAGCGCCAGCATCCAGACCCCGGAACCCTCCAGGGATGCCAGCAGCAGGGCGCCGAACAGGGGAAACCCCACAAAGCGGTGCTCGGGCAGAAACAGGCACCAGGGACAGTAGTGGTGCAGCACCTGGTAGGTGTAGGCCGCCAGCACCCGCACCAGAGCCACGGCCGCCGCCCCGGCCCACAGCAGGCTGGCGGCGGCCAGGGCCCCCGGCCATCGCCCCCGGACGGGGTCCGAGGCCCGCACCAAGCTCACTGCAAGGACCCCCAGAAGGAAGGCGCCCCCCCCGAAGAGCCCCAGCCACAGCTCATCGGACAGCCCAGCCGCGCGCCCGGATAGCTCCGGCGGGCGAAACTGGTCATAGACCACGGCGCAGCAGTCCACCGGCTGGAGCACGTCAAGCCCGGCGAGCGCCTGCAGGGTGTCGCCCGCCGCCAGCAGGGCCAGCGGCAGCGCCAGCAGCAGCAAGCGGGCAGCCGGCACCGTCAGGGTCCCCTGGGGCTGGCGGCGGTTGACGGTTTCAAGCATCCGCCAGCCGTAGAGCAGCATCAGGGCCCCGAACCGGAAGCCCAGCGCGCGCGCGCCCGACCCGGCGGTGGCCTGGAGCACGCCGGTGCCGCACATGGCCCCGGGCACCAGTTCGGGCAGCACGTTGGTGATGCCGACCACCAGCACCAGGCTGGCCCCCAGGATGGCCCAGAAGCCGCAGCGCACGGCCAGCTCGGCGGTTTCCGCGCGGCGCTCCAGCGCAATCTGCGCCGCCGCCGCCGAACCCGGCGCCCAGTGCAGCAGCACCTGCAGGGCGGTCGCGGCGGCAAACAGGAGCGCCAGCAGGCCCAAAAGATCGAGCCCGACCACCGCCAGCACCAGCGGGTGCCAGATCACCCGGCCTCCAGGCGGCCCGCGGCCAGCTGCCAGTGCCGGTCGGCCACACCGGCGCCGACCACCCGGGGATCGTGGGCGGCGACCACCACCACGGCACCGCGCGCCCGGCAGGCCGCCAGGGCCTGCAGCACCCGAGCCGCGTTCTCGGGGTCCTGGTGGGCGGTCGGCTCGTCGGCGATCAGGAAATCGGGCCGCCCCACCAGGGCCCGGGCCAGGGCTGTCCGCTGCCGCTCCCCGCCGGAGAGCTGCGCCGCCTGAGCGCCGGCCAGGTCCGTCAGCGTCAGTTCGGCCAGCACCTCGCGGCCCGCGGCGCGCAACGCCGCCAGGGACCGGCTGCGGGGCACCAACGGCAGGATCACATTTTCAAGCACGCTCAACTCGCTGAACAGGTTGGCGCTTTGAAACACGATCCCCACCCGCCGGCGCCAGCGGTCGCGGTGGGCCGCACCCCAGCGCGAAACGGGCGCGCCGTCGGCCAGCACTTCCCCGGCGGTGGGCCGCAGCAGCCCGGCCAGGAGGCTCAGCAGCGAACTCTTGCCGGCGCCGGTGGCGCCGGTGACAAGGGCGAGAGCACCGCGCGGAAAGACCGCCGAAACATCCTGCAGCACGGTCCGGGCGGATCCCGGGGTGGCGCCGAAAACCAATCCCAGGTGCCGGGTGACCAGGCCGTCCATCACAGCAGGCCCTCGCCTTTCAAGAGATCCTGGGGGTCGGCGGCCGCCCCCTGCAGGCTGGAGAGCAGCACCGCCGCCAAGTAGGGCCCCACCACCAGGGCGCCCAGCTCCAGCAGGGTCAAGAACGCGCCGGCGGGATCCAGGAATAGCCGTGGGGGGGCCGTGCGCCAGCCAAAGAGCAGGCTGCCCGGCCAGCTGACGCCCGGGCGGAACACCAGCGTGTAGGCCGCCAGCATGCCGAGGCAAGCGGCCGGCAGGGCGATCAGGAGCGCGCGGCAGACCTGCAGCCGCACCACCTCGCCCGTGGTCCAGCCCAGGGCCTTGAGCAGCCCGACTGCGCGGCGCTGGCCGACGGCCTCACGCACCGCACCGGCCACCACCAGGACCAGCGCCAGGACGGCGGGAATGCCGGCGATCAGCATCAGCCCGCCGCGGCGCGCCAGCCCGCCGCTGTAAAGTCCGACGGCCTCGCTGCGGGCGGTGATGCGGACCGGCCAGGGGAAAGCGGCGGCAAGCTCGGGTTGAATGGCGGCGGCTTCGTCGGCGTGAAAGACGTCCACGGCCAGATCGACGGCCGCCCCCGGTGGCAGGCCCAGCAAGCGGCGGGCATCGTCGGGGTGCACCAGGACCACATCCTGACCCAGAAGAGCGCTTTCGGCCGGCAGGCGCCCGACGGGCCGGAGTTCAAGCGCCGCGGCGGCGGTAAGCGGGAGGCGCTGGGGATCAGGGCCGGGGTCGACCCCCGGGCCGAGCAGGGCCTCGCCCGGCCTGGGAGCCGCAAGCGGCTTGCCGTCCGCAGCGGGCGGGAGCGCCGCATCCGCCCGGGCAATCACCATCAGCGGCCCTACCAGGCCGGCCGCCACCCCCCAGACGCGCGCCTGCGCGTGGGTCACCCCGGGCACCCGCCGGGCGGCGGCCACGGCTTCAGCCGCCGGCAGCGGCGCCCACCCGCCGGCGTTGAGGCGGCGCACCACCAAATCCGGCCCGTGGGCCAGCAGACGGCGGGCCGTCTGGCTGAGACCCTGGCTGAAGAGCAGCGCGGTGCCGCTCACGGTCAGCAGCAGGGCCAGGGCGGCGGCCATCAGCAGGGTGGGCCAGGGACGCCGGATGACATCCCGCGCCGCCCATAGCAGGAGGGGATTAAGGTGCGGCGGTTTCATTGGGCGCTTTCAGCGGTTCACCACGCCCCGCGGCGGGGCGCAGCGTCAGGCGGGCCGGGTCCGGGTCAACGCCCCCCAGCCAGGGTGAGAATTCCTCGGGCAGCGCCCCCGGGTCGGCGCCAAACCGCCGCAGGGGCTGCCCCGCGGGCACCACGGCAAGGGCCGGGCCGCCCAGCGGGCGCACCCAGACCGCCAGCGGCGCGGTGGTTCGGCCCGAGCGCATCAGCCCATCGACGGCTATCAGGGCCAGCGGCGCAAGGCAGCAGAGGAGCGCAAGCCACAACAGGCGCCGGGCGGGGTCCAACCGGTCTGCCGAAAAAGGGGGCATGGGCATGGGCGGATGACGGGCGGCGGTGCACGAGACCACCGGGGCCGTGAACTGGGGTTGGGGTTTCATCGAAAAGGCGGCCGCGCGTACGGTTTGCGGCCATGGGTATTCCTAAGCGAAAACCCGCCAAATAGCAACCCGCCCGGCCGCCGCGCACCCTTCCAAGGGGCCCCGGAAAGTGCTATCGTGAGGCGCCGCGACGGGCAGGCGCCCGGATCGTGGCTTTGCAAAACCGCCGGCCGCACCCCGCACCCGGACCAAAGGAAACAGCAGCATGCCCTGCGCGGACCTCTACGCCCTATTTCTGCTGGGCATCCTCGGGACCGGCCACTGTGTCGGCATGTGCGGGCCGCTGGTGTTCGCCTTCCCGGCCCGAAGCGGCCGCATGAGCGCCCACCTTTTCTACCATCTGGGACGCATCGGCACCTATACGGCCGTGGGCGGCACCATGGGCGCCCTGGGCGCCGGCCTCTCGCAGCTGGCCGGGCGCAGCGGCCTCGACCCCCTGGCCTGGATCGCTCGCCTGCAGGTCGGCTTTTCCCTGCTGGCCGCGGCGTTTCTCCTGGTCTTCGGGCTCTCGCGCCTGGAAATCATCCGCGAGCCGGCCTGGATGTCTCTGGCTGCACCCGAGAAAATCCCCGGCTTCGGCCGCATCCTGCGCTCGGCCGGCGCCGGCGGCGGCGGTATGTTGGTGCTCGGTATGGTGCTGGGGTTTCTGCCCTGCGGCCTTTCCTTCGCCGCGTTTGCACGCGCCCTGCCCGCCGGCGGGTTCCTGCCGGGGGCGCTGATGACTCTGGCCTTCGGCCTCGGCACCCTGCCCGGGCTGCTGCTGCTGGGAACCGGCGCCTCCGGCCTGGCCCGCCGCTACCGGCGCCATTCCGACATCCTCTCGGGGATGGTGATGATCGCCATGGCGGCCAGCCTCGCGGCGGACGTCGTTCAGGCATGGTTGAACTGAGTGGCGGCCGGGCCTGGCAGGCCTGGTGGCCCGTGATGAAACGGCGATAGAGGAAATGCAGAAGGAGGGCGGAAGAAAGGGTTGTTTTAGCCGGCCACGGGGTCCTTGCAGCCACCCCAAAGCGCGGCCTCAAGCAACTTCCAAATCGGCTATTTTCGGGATGGGTGCCACTTTCGGCGATTTGCCGAATTGGCATGGATATGCCAAGATGAAGCTGAATAAAGCTGGAGCAGGCTGCAGCTATCTTTATTTTTTTGACGCTAAGCGAGGGTCGGCTGCCTTTGCGGCTTTCCCAAGCCCGGCCGCTGAACGCGCATGGTAGGAAATGGGAATTGGGATGGTAAAAAAGGCGAACATCGGCCCGATCATGAGGCAAGGGTTGTGGCGCGCAAACCGGGGCAACATCCTCCTGGCGGGAATTGCGTTATTGGTGGGCCTGAGTGGCTGCGCGGGCGTCGAGCCCCAGGCCCCGCCGCCAGCCGCCCCCCGCTGGCAGTGCGATCCCGAGGCAGACGCGGCCCTGAAACGGGAAGCATTCCAGCTGGGGATCCGGCTGCACGAGGCCCTTCTCAAAACCCAGCCCGACAACGCCCTCGCCTGGTATCACCTGGGATACGCCTGCGGTCAGACCGGCGATCACGCCCGTGAAATCGCCTGCTACGAGCGAGCCCAGGCGCTGGGCTACACCCACGACGAGGGGCTCTTTTTCAACGCCGGCATGGCCTACCTGGAACTCGACCAGGTGCCGCAAGCGCTGGCGGCCTTTCAAGAGGCCGTGGCCCTCAACCCCGATGGGGCGGACAACCATTTCGGTCTCGCCCTCGCGCTTCAGGCGGCCGGCGACGACCCGGCGGCCGCGGACCGCCTGCGCCAGGCCGTTCTTCTGGATCCGGACCACATCGACGCCCGCCTGCAGTTGGCGCTGATCTGCATCCAAAACGACGACACAGACGGCGCGCGTGCCGAACTGCAGGTCGTCCTGGCGCGGGACCCGGAAAACCCCCAGGCCCGGCAACTGCTGGACGCCCTGGAGGCCCGGTGATGCCGCCGGCCGCGGGGCGCTGAGCGGTGCGGGCCGCCATCCACATCGCGCTGCACTTTCTGGTGCCAGCGGTCGTGGTCCGCTTCGGCTTCCAGCACCACCGCTGGCGCGCTTGGTGGGTGATGGTGCTGACCATGCTGGTGGACCTCGACCATCTCCTCGCCGTCCCGATCTTCGACCCCGACCGCTGCAGCCTCGGCTTTCATCCCCTGCACTGCATTCCCGCCATCGGGGCCTACCTGCTGATGCTCCTGTTTCCAAGTTTGCGCCTGATGGGCCTGGGGCTGGTGATTCACATGGCACTGGACGCCA
>JAABRJ010000059.1 GCA_011390985.1 Desulfobacteraceae bacterium | reverse complement strand
TCCAGTTTCTCGATCAGGGACTTGAGGACCTCTTTGCGGCCGGCCGCATCATACAGCGGGTTGCTGAGGGTCCGCCCAAGGGCCTCGTGCCGATCGACCAGACCTGCCACGCCGGCCAGTTCCTCTTTGTAAGTCTCCGCCTGGCCGTCTTCCTTGCCGATCAACAGAAGCGCCTTGGCATAGCGCCGTGCAATTGCCAGATTCCTCATTATGCCACCACCTTGTCCAAGTATTCGTCAACCAGTTTTTCCTGATCCTCAGCCGTGATTTGACCCCTGACAATTTCCTCGGCCGCAGCCAGTGCCTTTTCCACAATTTCCGCCTTCAGCTTGTTTTTGGCCTGCTTGAATTCGTGGTCAATATTGCGGCGCGCCTGCTCTTCCAGCCTGCCCGCAGCCTCCTTGGCCTCCTCCAAGATCCGGGCCTTGGCGTCTTTGCCCTGCTGAATGTAGCTTGCAACTATTTTTTCCGCTTCTTGATCCAGAAGCGACAGTTTTTGGTTGTACTGGGCCAACTGAGTCTCGGCCTCTTTTTTCTTGGTCTCCAACTCGGCCAATTGGTCCTGAATTCCCTTGATGCGGCCCCTCAACCCCTGAGACACCGGCTTGCGGGCAAGAAAAAACAGCCCGACCGCCAGCACCAGGAAATTCATGACACGCCATGTGTCCGTGGCCACCCAGCCTTTTGGGGCAGTCTCTCCCTCATGTCCGCCGCCGGCGGCCCCGAAGGCTCCCCCCGCGAATAAAAAAAGCGCCAGGATTGCCAATCCGGCAATGCCCGCGCCCCGTTTTTGAGTCTGTCGTAGAGATGGAATTTTCATTAGATGGCCCTCCCCAGAATTTTCTGACCGATCGCCTTGGCAAACCCGTCGACTTCCTTTTGCAGCGCCGCCCTGACGGCCGCAGCATCCCTGGCGATTTGTTCCCGAACGGCTGCCAGGTCAGATTGGGCCTTCGCGTTGATTTCTCCGACGATCCGCTTTTCCTCCTCCCCCGCTTCCTGCATGAAAGAATCCTTTTCTTTCAACCCCTTGGCGCGTGCCGCTTTAATTCCCTGGTCAAAAGCCGCTTCGCGTGCCTTGGCCTCCTGCAGGGAGGTCTCCGCACCCATTTCGAGAGCCGTCACTTTTTCTTTGCGCTGGATCAGGATTTTACGAATCGGCTTATACAAAACGAGGTTCAGCACCCAGATCAGAACTAAGAAATTGATGATCTGGATAAAAACGGACACATCAACGTTTACCATGGCTGTTCCTCCGCAATGAAAAAAATTTGAAGCTTAGGAATTGATGGACAGGCTCAAATCAAGAAGTACTGCAAGCATTCGGATACGCGCGCTCTATAACATTACTAGGATTTCGTTGTCAAAGGTTTTTTACATGCTTTTCTTTCGCTCCTCACCAGTCTTGAAATTGCCGGCACCCGTGGCAGTGGCCTTTTCATCGGCCTTGGCAGCAGGCGAGGTCATAGTGCACTTTCCGTTGAAAACCACTCCGGCTGCGATCGCGACCATGGGTGCCGCGATGTCACCTGTCACCCTGGCCGGCGGGTGGAGTTCGATTCGTTCACGGGCGCGGATCGTTCCGGTTACCACTCCCTTGACAATCGCGGTATCCACCTCGATCGCAGCCTCAATTTGCCCGCTTTCGCCCACTATGACCGTACCGCCCTCGCTGGTGATATCGCCGCTGACCTTGCCATCCAGGCGGATGCTGCCTTCAAAGACGATGGCGCCCTCGATCCACGCCTCGGGTCCCAGGAAGGTTGAAATCGCCTCCGTCTTCTTGCCTTGTTTCATTTTTACTCCTACCTCAGCCAATCGGCCTCTCGATTGATTTCACCCTTTTTCACTCGAACAAGAAGCGACGCATGCTGACATTCAGTAAAATTCCAACGCATACCATGATGGTCAAAATGGAAGAGCCGCCGTAGCTGACAAACGGCAGCGGCACCCCCACCACCGGCATCAGGCCCATGACCATGCCGATGTTGATAAATACCTGCCAGAAAATCATGGCCGTCACACCTACGCAGAGGATCGCACCGAATTGGTCCCGGCAGTTATAGGCGATATTGAGTCCCCACAAAATCATCACCAGAAAGACCACCAGCATCGCCATGGCACCCAAAAACCCCCACTCTTCGGAGAAAACCGAGAAAATAAAATCGGTATGCTGTTCGGGCAAAAACGACAGGGCATTCTGGGTTCCCTGGAGAAAGCCCTTACCTGTCAGCATCCCGGAACCGATGGCGATTTTGGACTGGATGATGTGATAGCCCGCACCGAGGGGGTCCCGGTCAGGGTCTAAAAACGTGAGGATCCGCTGTTTTTGGTATCCCTTGAGATACGACCACACCAGCGGGACAGCAACAGCGCCGGCAGCAATCAGATAGATCAGTGATCGCCGTTCGATTTTGACGTAGGCGGTCATGGTTCCCGCAATCAGCAGGACCACCAGGGCAGTGCCCAGATCGGGTTGTTTGACGATCAGGAAAAAGGGCAGCATTACCAGTAGCAGGGGGGTGACCAATTCCCGCAGGGTGAAGCCGCGGGTCGTTGCAAACCGGGAATAAAAACGCGCCAGCACGATGATGACACCGATCTTGATAAGCTCCGAGGGCTGCAGCGAAACCGGCCCGAAATCGATCCAGCGCCGCGCACCGCTCACATACTTGCCGAACAACAATACCCAGACCAGCAAGGCGTTGCAAACAAAGTAGAAAACGTAGGCCCAGCGGTCGAAAAACTTGTAGCTGAACAGAAAAATAGCGATCATGACTGCCAGGCCGCCACCGTACCAGATCATTTGTTTTACAAAGAGCGACCGGTGGGGGGGCGCGGGGTCACCGTTAACGGCGCTGTAAAGGGTCGCAAGGCCAAAGGCGGCGATCAGAAAGGTCAGGCCCAGCAGGCCCCAGTCGAAATACTGTACCAACCGTCGATCAAACATCGGCATTATCCTCCGTGGCACCGTCGGGGATTTTCCCTCGGCCGTCACCGGCACCAGGGGGGGAGTCAAGGCGCCTCATCCCTGCGGCATTTGGAACTCAGCGGCAGGCGGGGCATCCACCGCACCGTCCGCAACCGTTTGCGATAGAGGGATCTTAAATAGGTTTTAACCAGTTCCCTCGCAATGGGGCTGGCCGCATTGGAGCCGTGCTCCCCGTGTTCGACGATCACCGCCACGGCAATCCGAGGGTTGACCGCAGGCGCGTAAGCGACAAACCAGGCGTGAGAATTCAGAAAAGCGGGTCTGTCCTTGGCAAAAAGCGTTTCATTATTCTTGCGGCTGAAGACTTGGGCGGTTCCGGTTTTTCCGCAGATATCAATCCCGGCCGTGTGCGCCACCCAGGCCGTGCCGGTTTTCTGGTTTACCACCCGCCAAAGCCCCCGGCGAACAATGTCAAGGGTTTTCGGACTGACGGGCAGCTGTCCGATCTCTTCTGGAAGGCATGAAAAAAGCGTTTCCCCGTTCGGGTTCTGCAGAGATTTGAGGATCAGCGGCCGCAGGCGGGTGCCGCCGTTGCCGACTGCTGCGGTCAGCCCCAGCATTTGCAAGGGCGTCGTCAGATTATACCCCTGTCCGATGGCCACCGACAGCGTCTCGCCGGCCTGCCAAGAAACCCCCGTGCGCTGTTTTTTCCAGTCTGCCGTCGGCACCAGACCCGCGGCCTCGTGAGCGATATCGATTCCGGCCGGCACCCCCAACCCGCAGGCCTTGGCGTACCAGGCCAGCCGATCGACCCCAAGCTTCTGCCCCACTTGATAAAAAAAGACATCGCACGATTTTTCGATGGCCTCGACCACATTGACCCTCCCATGCCCGCCTCTTTTCCAGCAGCGAAAGGTCCGGTTGCCCATCCGATAGTGCCCCGGACAGGTGAAGGTGGTGTTCTCATCGATCACGCCCTCCTCCAACCCGGCGATCGCTGTGATGATTTTGTAAGTCGAAGCCGGTGGGTAGTTGCCCTGGATGGCCTTGTTTTCAAGCGGGCGGAAGGGGTTGGAGCGGATCCCGTCCCAAACCTCGTTGGATAGACCGGAGACAAAATCGTTTTGATCGAAGGTGGGACTGCTGGCAATCGCCAGAACTTCACCGGAGGACGGATCCATGGCAACGACCGCACCGGCGATGCCTTCCAGGAGGGTTTCGGCCTTACGCTGCAGCTCTTTGTCGATGGTCAGAAAAATATTTTTGCCCGGCGTAGCCTCAACGGTTTTTAGCACCCGAACCACCTGACCGTTGGCGTTGACTTCCACCTGGCGTCCCCCGCGCTCGCCCTTGAGGTATTTTTCAAACGCTTTTTCAACGCCGGACTTGCCGATGAAATCACCGGCTCGGGCTCCCGGGAAAAGTTCCTTTTGAAGCTCCTTGCCGCTGACTTCGCCCAGGTAGCCCAGCAGGTGGGCGGCGCTGGTTTCATAGATGTAATTGCGCCGGGGGACCACGTTGACGACCACACCGGGAAGATCGAACTTGTGGGCCTCCAGCACGGCTAAAGTGTCACGGCTGATGTCGCGCTCGATGATGACCGGCTTGTAATCGGCCTCTCCGTTGCGGTGCGCGAGCCGCTCCCGGAGCTCGGCCTTGTCGAGGTCGAGATAGCCTGCCAGGCGCGCCAGGGTTTGCTCCAGGGGCCGGGCGTCCTTCACGATGACCCCCACGTCAAAGGCGGGGCGGTTGTCCACCAGCCGTCTTCCGTTGCGGTCGAATATCAGCCCCCGCGGCGCATCGATGCCCTGCAGCCGGATGCAGTTGTTTTCCGACAGGCGACGCAGTTCCTCGCCTTGCATGACCTGCAGGTAAAATACCCGCACCATCAGCACAACGAAAGCGACGACCGCACAAAATATGACGCCGCTGATGCGCCGTTTGAACCAGTCGCCGTCGGCATTTTGGAGGTAGCGATTCACCTGAGCCTAAAACTCCCATTCAAACGGGCTTGACGAGGGCCGGAAGGCCCTGCAACCTGCCGCCAACCGAGGGCGGTGGATAGCCTGGCGGTATCATCCGCTCTTTTCGGAAAAAAGCTGAAACCGCCAATGATCACATTTCCGGTGCGTATAGCGGAAGACCAGCAGCACGAACGGGCCGGTCACAAAAACCCAGGCCATCCTCAGGAGGATCAAACGCGGCGGGGTGGCCGGAAACCCCAAGCCGGGTTCCACGACCGCCAAAACCAGCAATTCGATCGCATTTTGCACCAGGACCCCCACCGCCAGGATAACCGGCAGCAGCGAATTGAAACCAATGTGCAGAAAACGGATGCTGCCGCGAACGCTCAAGAACAGCCAGAAATAGATCGACAGATAGACGCCGAAAGGCCCGCCGCTTAAGCTGTCGAGAATAAAACCGAGGAAAACAACCACCGGCAAACTTTCGCGGTCAGGCCGGAAAAGACCGAGATAAAGGACAAACAGGGTGGGAACGTCATAAAACGTTTCCGTAATCCCCAGGTAGGGGAAAAGCGTGGTTTGAACAATGGCCAGCACAAAACACAACCCGATATTGACGCCAAAAATCATGGTTCTTCATCCGGGCCGGACTCAGGTGGTGCAATGACGACCAAAACCTCCTCGATTTTTTCGAAATCCACAAACGGCGTGACGGTGACGGTTTGGAAAATCCCGGCGTCGTTCTTGACGATCCGCGTCACCCGGCCGAGCTGCAGCCCCTTGGGGAAAACCCCGTCAAGCCCCGATGAAATCACCGTGTCGCCCTCGAGTATTTCGTGTTTGCGCAGGGCATAGTCAAACAGGCAGTTCCCTTCATCGGCGCCCTTGACGATACCGCGCGCCCGGTTGCGTTGCAGCATGGCATCTACGGCAC
>JAABRJ010000058.1 GCA_011390985.1 Desulfobacteraceae bacterium | reverse complement strand
TCGATGATCATCAAAACCTTTGAATAGTGATGGGCCACCGAGATAATCTGGCCGACGATGCCCTCGGGGACCACCACCGAAAACCCTTTTTTAACGCCGTCGGCGCTGCCCTTGTCGATGATGATCGTTTTGGACCATGCCGAGGGATCTATTCCGATCACTTCGGCGGGCAGCACCTGCTGCGGACGGGAGGGTTTGAAATTGAGCAGATGGCGCAGGCGGGCATTGCTTTTTTCGATCTCGAGGCATTTATGGTTCCAGGCCTCGGCCTCACGCAGCTTGAGGTGCAAGGTCGTGTTTTCCTTGGCTGCGGACACCAGCGCAAAGTAGGAACGCCAAATGTCGCGCACAAACCGGAGAGAATGGGTGACCACCTCCTGAAAGGGCGCCACCATGGACACGGCGAGTCGATCGGGGCCGCTGACGGTCAGGCGGCTCCGGCCGACGACGGAAAGAATGACGATATTGACGACAAACAGGAGTATGACGCCAACAACCAGGATCATCTTTTTGGAAAACATATTCCTAAGTGATGACGACCTGTTTGAGTATTTCGATGGTATCGAGGCATTTGCCCGAGCCCAGGGCGACCGTTGAAAGCGGGTCGTCGGCCACCGTGATGGGCAGGCCGCTCTCCTCCCGCAGGAGTTTGTCGAGATTTTTCAGCAGGGCGCCCCCGCCCGTGAGCACAATCCCGCTGTCGACAATGTCCGCTGCCAGTTCGGGCGGGGTCTGCTCCAGGGCGATCTTGGCGGTTTCCACGATGGCGTCGATCTGCTCGGAGATCGCCAGCCGGATCTCTTCGGAGTCGATGGCCAGGATCTTGGGGATTCCCGACACCAGATCGCGCCCCTTGACCTCGATCGTTTCGAGATTCTGAGGGTCCGGGTAGGCATTGCCGATCGTGGTTTTGATAATTTCGGCGGTACGCTCGCCGATCAGCAGGTTGTACTTGCGCTTGATGTGCTGCATGATGGCCTGATCCATCTTGTCGCCGGCCACC
>JAABRJ010000057.1 GCA_011390985.1 Desulfobacteraceae bacterium | reverse complement strand
CGCCGAAGCCAGCCTGGGTCTCCGAGCCGAGCGCGTCTGGGAAGGCACTGCCGCCCTGAGCCAGTTGCTTTACTCCGAGGAGGCCTGGGCCAACTATTCCATCCAGCAGCATTTGCAGGCGGCGCGCATCAAGGAGCGCGACGCCCGCCTGCTGGACGTCGTCCTGGAAACCGCCGAGGCCTACCTCAACGTGCTGCGGGCCGAAAACTTCGCCCGAATTCAGAAGGACAACCTGCACCTGACGCGTGCCAACCTCGAACGCGCGCAGGTACGGCTCTCCACCGGGATGTCCGACCGCTCCGAGGTTTTCCGCTGGGAAAGCGCGATCGCCACCAGCCGCAAAACCGTCCTGGAAGCCCAGGCAACCGTCCGCCAGGCGATGCTGCAGCTCAATCGCCTGCTGCAACGGCCCCAGGAAGAGGTCTTCACGGCCGCCGAAACCGATCTGGACGACCCGCTGCTGATGGTCAGCGACCCGCGCCTGCTGGGCTGGGTGGACAATCCCCGATACTTCGACCTGTTCCGGGACCTGATGGTCCGCGACGGCTTGAAGCTCTCTCCGGAGCTCAACCGGCTGGATTTTGCCATCGCCGCCCAGCAGCGTGCCCTGGCTGCCGCTAAGCGTGCCCACTGGCTGCCCACCGTTGTCCTGCAGGGCAGTGTCACCGAGGCTTTTTCAAAATCCGGCGCCGGTTCGGAAAGCCCCGAGTTCCAGGTGCTGCCGGAGCTGCCCCCCCTGACCCTGCCCGAGGCGAACGATACCGACTGGCGCGTCGCCCTCCAGGCGCGCCTGCCGCTTTTCACCAGCGGCGGTCAGTCGGCCAAGGTCCGCCGGGCCAGCGAAGAGGCGGCCCGCCTGCGGCTGGAGCGGCGGGCGGCGGCCGACCGCGTCGAGCAGAAAATTCGCAGCGCCCTTTTCCAGACCAGCGTGTCCTACCCGAACATCCGGCTGTCGCGGGACGCCGCCGAAGCCGCCCGCCAGAACCTCACCCTGGTCACCGACGCTTACACCCGCGGGGTCGTCTCCATCATCACCCTGCTGGACGCCCAGAACAACACCACGGTCGCCGAACAGGTGGCAGCCAACGCCGCCTACAACTTTCTGATCGATCTGATGCGGGTCCAGCGGGCCGCCGGCCGGTTTTCACTGCTGATGGCCCCCGACCAGCGCGAAGCCTGGCTCCAGGAGATCGACAGCCTTTACCGCAGCTCGGGGCTCACCTATGAAGCCTCCTGAAACGCCGGCATACCGCCGCTTGAAACTTTGTACCCGATTTCACGGACCATCTTCAAGCCGCCAAGGAACTCCAAACACATGATCCGAAAACCGCTGTCGATTTTGTTGCCAGCCCTGCTGGTGGCCGCGGCGCTGGGCTGCGGCAGGGGGGACGAGCCCGCCCGCCGGGAGACGATTCGCCCGGTCCGCTATGTCCGCGTGGTCCGCACCCCGGCGATGGAGGTCCGCACCTTTGCCGGCAGCGCCAAGGCGGCTCACGAATCCACGCTCAGTTTCCGCGTCGGCGGCAGCATCGCCTTTATCGGGGTCGCCGTCGGCGACCGCCTGCAGCCGGGCCAGCCGATTGCCGGCCTGGACCCCACCGATTACCAGTTGAACGTCCGCAAAGCCGAGGCCGCCCTGGCCCGCGCCGAGGCCGGGACCCGCAACGCCGCGGCCAATTTCGAGCGCATGCGGGTCCTCTACGAAAACCGCAATGCCTCCCTGAACGACCTCGATGCCGCCCGCGCGGCCTACGAATCCAGCCAGGCCGACGTCCGCGCGCTTCAAAACCAGACCGCGCTTGCCCGCCGCCAGCTGGACTACACCCGCCTGAGCGCCCCCGCGGCCTGCGCCGTCGCCCAGGTGCCGGTGGAAGTCAACGAAAACGTGACCCCCGGCCAGGCGGTGGCCGTGATCACCTGCGGCAGCCAGCTAGAGGTCAAAGTGGCGGTTCCGGAAGGCATCATCGCCCTCATCCGGGAGCAGGCGCAGGCCACGGCGACCTTCGACGTCGTCCCGGATAAAGCCTTTCCGGCGGTGGTCACCGAGGTGGGGGTCGCCGCCGTCGGGCGCGAGACCACCTTTCCGGTCACCGTGCGCCTGGACAGCCCCGACAGCCGCATCCGGCCGGGCATGGCGGCCGCGGTCACCTTCCATTTAGAAAGCGCCGCCGATGCCACCGGGCGGATTTTCCTGCCGCCCGCAGCCGTGGGCGAAGACGCGCAGGGGCGATTCGTCTTTACGCTGGAGCGCCTCACGGACGGCTTGGGCATCGTCCATCGGCGGGGGGTTGAGGTGGGCGTCATCGGTGCCGGAGGCCTGGAGATCGTCGCGGGGCTAGCACCCGACGAGCTGGTGGTGACCGCGGGTGTCAGCCGGATCCAGGAGGGGCTCAAGGTCAAGTTGCTGTAAGGCTGGTTTTTTCCCGGGGCGCCGCCGGCGGCGGGCATCCAGAGGACTGCTTGCGTGAACATCACCCGCTTTGCGATTGAAAAAAACCGGGTCACCACCGTTTTCCTGCTGATCATCCTGTTCGGCGGGATCGCGGCCTACCAGCGCCTGCCGCGGGATTACGACCCGGGCTTCATCATCCGCGTGGCCCAGGTCGTCACCTATTTTCCCGGCGCCAGCCCCGAACGGGTGGAGATGCTGGTCACCGACAAGCTGGAAAAGGGGATCCAGGAAATTCCGGAGCTGGACCACATCAAAAGCCAGTCCAAGACCGGCCTTTCGATTGTTCGCGTGGAGATCCGCGAGCGCTACACAGCCATGCGCCCCATCTGGGACAACCTGCGGCGCAAGGTCGCCGCGGCCGCCGTGCAGCTGCCCGAGGGCGTCATCGGCCCGTTCGTCAACGATGAATTCGGAGACGTCTTCGGCATCGTCCTCGGTCTGACCGGCGAGGGTTTTTCCTACGCGGACCTCAAGGAGGTCGCCGACCAGATCCGGGACGAACTGCTGCGCATCGAGGACGTCGCCAAGGTGGAAATTTTCGGCGCCCAGGAAGAACGCATTTTCGTGGAATTCAACAATGCCCGCCTGGCCCAGCTGGGGCTCTCGCCCTACCAGCTGATGCGCATCCTGGAAAGCCGCAACATCATCATCCCCGGCGGCGACCTGGTGGTCGGTCCCGAGCGGATCGTGCTGGAGCCCTCGGGCAACTTCGACTCCGTGGACGACCTGCGCCAGACGGTCATCAGCATTCCCGGCCAGCAGGAACTGCTGTTCCTGGGGGACATCGTCGACATCCGGCGCGGCACCATCGACCCGCCCCGCACCCGCATGCACGCCAGCGGCACGCCCTCCCTGGGGCTGGCGGTTTCCATGGGTGCCGGCGGCAACCTGATCGAAATGGGCAAGGCCGTCAGGGCCACCCTCGAGGACCTGCAGCGTTACTACCCGCACGGGATCGAAATCGAACCCCTCAGCTTCCAGCCCGAGGAGGTGGACCGCAAGATCCTCAGCTTTCGGGACAACTTGCTGCAGTCCATCGGGGTGGTGATCGCCGTGATGGTGGTCACCCTCGGGTTGCGCACGGGGCTGCTGGTGGCCGCCCTGATCCCCATGACGATCCTGATGTCCGTGGGGATCATGCACTTGCTGGGGATCGGGCTGGACCAGGTGTCGCTGGCAGCCCTGATCATCTCTTTAGGCATGCTGGTGGACAACGCCATCGTCATGACCGAATCGATCATGGTCCAGATGGCCGAGGGCAAGGCGCGCGTGGCCGCTGCGGTCGATTCGGCGCGCGAACTGATCGTGCCCCTCCTGACCTCCTCACTGACCACGGCCGCCGCCTTTCTGCCGATTTTCCTGGCCAAATCCAGCACCGGCGAGTACACCGCCCCGCTGTTCAAGGTGGTGACCCTGACCCTGCTCTCCTCATGGGTGCTCGCGCTGACCATGACACCCATGCTGTGCGTTCAGTTCCTGCGGGTCAACCCCCTCACGGAGCGCTTCGACTCCCGGGCCTACCGCCTGTACCGCTTCTTTCTGATCACCGGCCTCAAGCACCGCGGCCTGACCATGGCGGCTGTGGCGCTGATCTTTGCCGCCGCCGTATACAGCGCGCGGTTCCTGCCGGTGATCTTTTTCCCCCCCTCCGACCGGGTCTATTTCAAGGTGGAGCTGACCCTGCCGGCGGGCACCGCCATCGACACCACCGAAAGCGTGGTGCGCGAGGTCGAGGCCTTCATCCGCGCCCGGCTGATGGACCCTTCCGGTCACGGCAAGGGGGTCGTCAGCTGGGCGACCCACATCGCCAGCGGCGGACCGCGTTTCGTGCTCCAGCACCAGCCCGATCCCGGCACCCCCGAATACGCCCTGATGGTGATCACCACCCCCACCCCCGCCGCCATCGGTCCGGTGATGGAGGCCCTGGACGCCTACATTTCGCTTAATTTCCCCGATGCCGAACTGAAAATGGACCGCATCGAAAACGGCCCCCCCATCCGGCACCCGGTGGAATTCCGGCTCTCCGGCAAAGACCCGCAGGTGCTCTTCGAAATCGCCGAGGAGATCAAGGTGCGCCTGCGGAACCTGGACGGCATCCGCAACATCAAAGACGACTGGGGGCAGCGCATCAAGAAGATCGTGGTCGACATCAACCAGCCGCGCGCCCGGCGCGCCGGGGTGACCAGCCAGGACATCGCGCTCTCCCTGCAGACCGATTTGAGCGGATTCGAAATCAGCGCCTACCGTGAGGACGACAAGGTGATCCCGATCGTCCTGCGCTCGGTGGCGGCCGACCGCCAGGATATCGGCAAGCTGGAGAGCCTCAACGTCTATGCCCAGGCTACCGGCCAATCGGTGCCCCTCAAGCAGGTGGCGGACATCACCCTCGCCTGGCAGTACGCCGAAATCGTGCGCCGCAACCGGCTGAAAACCGTGACCGTCAGCGCGGACCTCTACCCGGGCGTGACGGCCAGCGCCATCACCCGCCGAATCGTGCCCTGGCTGGACGCCCAAAAGCCCGCCTGGCCGGTCGGCTACCGCTACGAGCTGGGCGGTGAGTCCGAAACCTCCGAGAAGGCCAACACTTCCATCCGGGACCAGGTGCCGGTGGCGGTGTTCATCATCCTGCTGCTACTGGTGATCCAGTTCAATTCCCTGCGCCGCACCCTGATCATCATGGTGACCATCCCGCTGGGGTTTATCGGCGTCATCATCGGCCTTTTCGCCGCCCGGCTCTATTTCGGTTTCATGACCCTGCTGGGGATCATTTCCCTGGCCGGCATCGTGGTCAACAATGCCATCGTGCTGCTGGAGCGCATCCGGCTGGAGGACGAGGTCAACCGGCTGGCGCCGCAGCAGGCCATCGTGGCGGCCGGCCAGCGCCGGTTGCGGCCCATCATGCTGACCAGCGCCACCACGGTTTTCGGCCTGCTGCCCCTTTACCTCTGGGGCGGTGAGATGTGGGCGCCGCTGACCATCGCCATCATGAGCGGGCTGATCTTTGCCACCTTTCTGAGCCTGGTGGTGGTGCCCGTATTCTATGCGCTGCTCTTCCGGGTGGCGTTCAAGGACTATCGCTGGGAGTAGCGGCCGGCGCGCCCTGGGGGCTCAGGGGCGGCCAGCCCGCACGCGGATCAGCTCGCCGACGATGCTGACGGCGATCTCGGCGGGGGTCTCGGCGCCGATGGGCAGCCCGATGGGTGCATGCACACGGCCGAGGTCCTGGTCCGTGAACCCCTGGGCGGTCAAGGCAGCGAAAATTTTATCGCGCTTGGCGGCGCTGCCCAGCATCCCAGTGCAGGCCGCCGGGGTCCCGAGCGCCTGCTCCAGCACGCGCTGGTCAAAGGCATGGCCGCGGGTGACGATGACGATGTAAGCCGAAGACGAAACGCCAAGGGTTTCAAAGGCCGCCTCAAAAGTCGAAATGTAACCAGCCCCGAAGACCAGAAGCTCCGGGTCCGGCAAGATCGGAGCGAGGAAGTAGGCCCCTGCCCGGGGCGCCGAGCCGAACCGCTGGGTATCCACCGAGACCTATTCGGAATCAAGCCTTGATTTTTGACTGTGAAAGCGGTTAATCCATCATCGGGGAGGTCTGCCGGGCACTCTGCATCGTCGCCCGCGGCCCGAGGTCGCGGGAAACGGCCTGGACCTTTTCGGCGCATCAGGGGGTGAAGCCCCGGGTGGTCAAGCGCTGCATGCCGCCTGTTTTTTGTTCATTTTGGTTGAGTTGGGGTCATTCCGATAGTCTGCCATGCGAATCCTTCATGTGCTGAGCCAGCGTCCCGAGGCCACCGGCAGCGGGGTCTACATCCGGGCGATGATCGCCGCCGCCATCCGATGCGGGCACGAGAGTTTCCTGCTGGCCGGGGTGCCCGGGCCGAGTCCGCCTGCGATCCCCGAGCTGCCGCCGGAGCACTGTCGCTTCGTTCACTTCGGCGGGCCGGACCTGCCCTTTGACGTGGTGGGCATGAGCGACGTGATGCCCTACGACAGTTGCCGTTTCAGGGACCTGACACCCGCCGAGGTCGACGCCTACCACGCAGCCTTTGACGGCCGCCTGCAGGAGGCCGTGGCCGCCTTCAGGCCCGACCTGATCCACAGCCACCACCTGTGGCTGCTCAGCGCCCGGGTGCGCCGCCTCTGCCCGGACCTTCCAGTGGTGACCAGCTGCCATGGCACCGACCTGCGCCAATTTCAAAACTGCGCCCACCTCCGACCGCTTCTGGTCGATGCCTGCCGCAGAATCGATGCGGTGCTGGCCCTGAGCGAAATTCAGAAAAGTGAAATCGCCCAACTTTACGACATTGCGCCCGGGCGCATCCACGTGGTGGGCGCCGGCTATGACGCCGGGCGCTTCCATCGGGCGCCCAAGCCGCCGCCCAAGCCGGTGCGGGTGCTCTACGCCGGCAAACTCTGCCGGGCCAAGGGC
>JAABRJ010000055.1 GCA_011390985.1 Desulfobacteraceae bacterium | reverse complement strand
GGAGGTGGGCCACCAGAAGACGGTGCCGCTGGTGGGAGGCCTTGTGGGCGTATTGGGGCAGATAGGCATAGGTCATCGCCCCCGGGTCTTCGACGACCCGCACCGGCTCGCGATTGGACAGGTCCACCGCAAAGGGTGTCTCCTGCGGGTCGCAAGCGGTCGTCACCAGGCAGGCAAAAGCTAAAAGACTCCAAAAAAATGACTTCATGCCGCAACTCCCATCACCTGAATTTATGCCACCGGCGACCCGTTTAAGCAAGGACCTTTCGCACGGGCGACTCGGAAACGGGAGCTTTAGCGGCGGGCGCCTGGGGTTAGAACGCCCGGGGGGGTTTCAGGGGGTGTTCCCGGGTGGTCTGCACCCGGTCCGAAAAGAGCTTGGCACAGGTGGGACAATAGCGGTGGTGGATCTTGACGTCCGGGTGCGGCAGGGTGCGTTTATGAATGTAGTCCATAAAGCGGGGGGTTGCGAAGCGCTTGCCGCAGCCTTCACAGATCATCAGGGGGTGCTGGCCGATAACCTCGTCGCGGATGCTGATGGTGCGAACGTCATCCGTGTCCACAACACAGATGACCCCGGTCGGGCAGAGGTTGGCGCAGGTGCCGCAGCCGATGCAAAGGCCCTCCACGGGCACCACGAAGTTGCGGCCCTCGCGCGGCACCATCTTGAGCGCACCGGGGCCGACGATTTCCTTGCAAACCCGGATGCACAGACGGCAGCGAATGCAGCCGTCGGGCCGCGGCCCCAGGTCGATATCGAACGCCTCGGCCAGCTGCCGGATTTTTTCGGATTGAGGCGCCATCTGCAGCAGGTTGCGAAAAGCCTTGGTGCGCGCCTTGAAGACGCTTTCGGATTGGGTCTTGACCACCAGGCCGTCTTTGACCTTGAGGATGCAGGAGAGCAGGGTGCCGGTTTTGCCGCTGTGCAGCGGTACCTCCACCGCGCAGAGCTTGCAGGCGCCCGAAGGTTTGAGGGCCGGGTGAAAACAGAGGGTTGGAATCCGGATGCCTTTGGCGCGCGCAACCTCCAGAACGGTCATGTCCTCTTTGGCTTCGAACTCGCGGTCGTCGATAACGATTTTTATCATGTGCTTTTTGGGCTTTCTGCCGTCTGAGGCCTTTGACACAGGGCCTTTTCAGTCATCCTCAGCCCCGTGCAGGTCGGCGATGTAGTTTTGAAGGTGGTGCAGCTCCGCAACCAGGCTGTCGATCTGGCGGCGCACCAGGGTCGCCAGGGTGAGAAGGCCCACGATCCGCCCTGCGTCAACCACCGGCAGGTGGGTGAGATCCGCCTGGAGCATGGCGGCCAGCAGATGGCCCACATCATCGTTTGCTTCGGCCACGACCGCCTGGCGGGTCATGGCCTCCGCCAGCGGAATCTCGCTGAAGGGCCGCTCGCGGTGCGCCAGCAGGCAGCGCAGCACCTCGCGCGCGCTGAAAACACCCACCGGTGCTTCGGCCGCGGTGACGACCAGGGCGCTGGTTTTCAACGTTCGCAGATGTTCGATGGCCGCCGCCACGGTCCAGGTTTGCGGCACGGCGCGGCCACTGTGATCCGGCTGGACCAGCAGGTCCTTGATTTTCATGGGCTCTCCTCGGGCGTCTGCGGCGGCCGGTCTACTCGACCAACGGGCGCAGACAGTCCTGGGGCAGGCGGTGGGTGCCCTTGCCCTCCAGGCTGACCTCCACCAGCTGGTCGGGGTCGTTGATCGAGGTGTCCGGGTCGGTGATGATTCCATGGGCCCCGACGTATTCGTCCATGTAGGATTCCCAGCCCTCGTCGCTGGATTTGCGGAAAACCTCGACGCGCTGACCTCTGCGAAAAACCATCGCCATTCTCCTTTCTTGCCGGTTGGGTGCCGCTTTCAGCTATAGCCTGAAGCCCGGCCGGATGCAAGGCCGGCTGCGGTCAGACCGGCATGATATCCACATTGACCTTCGCCGATTCCTTGCGGGCGCAGGCATCGCAGATGCGTCGGTCGGTGCTGACGGGGCCCACCGCACCGGTTTTCTTGCGGATGAAGTCCAGGTAGCGCGCTGGGCCCAGGGTCGCACCGCACTTGTCGCAGAACAGCAGCTTCTGCCGGTTGAGGATCGTGCCGCACAGGGACAGGATGCGCTCGCCCTCGCGGTCTTCGATCTGCATGGCGCCCGTGGGGCAGTTGGCGGCGCAGGCCCCGCAGGTGATGCAGCGCTCGGCGGTGATCCGAAAGTCGGTTTTCACCGGGTGGTCAAAATCGAAATAGCCCAGCTGCAGGGCGTTGACACCCATCTTGTCGCGGCAGACTTCCACGCACTTGCCGCAGCGCAGACAAATATCGCAGCGCAGGCAGCGGCGGGCCTCTTCGCGCACGTCGTTTTCGGAGTAGCCCAGCTCCACCTGCTGATAGGTGGTGCGCCGGCGGTCGATGTTGAGCAGCGGCATTTCGGGCCGCTTGAGGACCATCTTGGTGCTCGCAGGGATTTCGAAGTATTCCACCCGCCCGCGCCGCACCGGGACCGGCGGCATCTTGGGCTGGGGAATGCCGCAGAGGTGGCGGTCGATGGAATCGGCCGCGCGTTTGCCGCCGCCGATGGCCTCGATCACCGTGGCTGGGCCGGTGACAGCGTCGCCGGCGGCGAAAATGCCGGGGATCGAGGTTTCCATGGTCACCATGTTGACCTGGATGGTGCTGCGCCGGGTCCATTCCAGGCCCTGCAGGCCGGTCATGCAGCTGTTGTCCACGCGCTGGCCGATGGCGCCGATGACGACGTCGGCCGCCATCACGAAATCGCTGTCCGCGATCGGCACCGGCGACATGCGCGAGCTGCCCTCCTTGCGGACCAGTTCGGCCCGCAGGCACTGGAGACCGGTCAACCGGCCGGCCACTCCGGTCAAACCCGTGGGAATGGTGAGAAAGGCCAGGCGCACGCCCTCCTCCTCGGCCTGCTCGACCTCCTCCTCATCGGCCGGCATTTCTGAGCGCGTCCGCCGATAGGCGATCGTGACTTCCTCGCTGCCCAGCCGCAGGCAGGTGCGGGCCGCGTCGATGGCCACGTTGCCCCCGCCGATGATGACCGCCTTTTTGCCCGGCACCGTGCGGTCCCCCAGAGCCACGCGCTTGAGGATGTCGATGGCATCGAGCACCTGCGGAAAATCCCCCTCCCCCGGCATGCCCATTTTGTAGGCGCTGTGGCAGCCGATGGCGAAGAAGAAGGCCGCAAAGCCCTCGGCCTTGAGATCCGCCAGGGTCACGTCGCTGCCGAAGCGGGTGTTGAAGCGGAATTCGACCCCCAGCTCCTGGAGCATGGCGACTTCCCGGTCGATCACTTCCCGCGGCAGGCGGTAGCGCGGGATGCCCACCATGATCATGCCGCCGGAGACCGGCAGGGCTTCGATCACCCTCACCGCGTAGCCTTTCAGCGCCAGGTAGTAGGCGGCGCTGAGGCCCCCGGGGCCGGCGCCGATGACGCAGACCTTTTGCCCCTTGTCCGGTTCCTGGGGCGGGTTCTTGTAGCGGCGTTCCGACAGGGCGCGCTCGGCTGCAAAGGCCTTCAGAAATTTGATGGAGACCGGGGTGTCGATCCGTCCCCGGACGCACATGAACTCGCAGGGGCGGGTGCAGACCAGGCCGCAGACCCACGGGAAGGGGTTGTCGCGGCGGATCACCTCAATGGCTTCGGCATCCCGCCCAAGCCCGATCAGACTGACGTAAGTCGGTACGTCGATGCCGGCCGGGCAGGCCATCTGGCAGGGGGCGGGGGCCAGTTTGACGCAGTCGCGGGTGGCGCAGTTGTGGGTTGCCACGTGGCTGCGGAACACCTCGTCGTGCTCCGCCAGGGCGGCCAGCACCTGCCGGCGGGTTTCGACCCCGGCTGTTGACAGCGGTTCGTCCCGCAGGGAGCCTGCCAGCTCCTTGATGGCCGGCAGGTGGTCGGCCCCCGCGCGGCCCCAGGCGACGTCCTTGAGGAGATCGAGAATCTCTTCGATAATGCGCCGGTTCCAGGGGTTGGCCATGCGGCCGGCGTGAAGGGTCTCCTCCAGCTGGCGAATGAGCGCGGTTACCGGGCAAATAGAGTCGGGCATGATGATTCCCCTATGAGGCGGCCGCCGGCTCCCCCGCGCCGGGTGGCGGGGGGACCGGCATGCGGCCGTTACAGATCGCTGTGCTCCAGGGCCGCGACCGCCTTGGCGTGGCGCTCGCGGCGGATCTGGGTCATTTCTTCGACCTTGCCGAAATGCAGGCAATGGGAGGTGCAGATGGTCACGCAGGCCGGTTTGAGCCCGTGGTCGACGCGGTCCATGCAGTAGTCGCATTTGACGACTTTGCCTGTTTCCGGGTTCCACTGGGGAGCGCCCCAGGGGCAGGCCGAAATGCAGGTCTTGCAGCCGACGCACAGGTTCGGGTCGACAAAGACGATGCCGTCGCTGGCGCGCTGCTGCATCGCGCCGGTGGGGCAGGCGGCCACGCACCACGGGTTTTCACAGTGGAAGCAGGGCATGAAGATATAGGCCGCACGGGGCAGGCCGCCGACGAACTTGGGGCCGACCGCGATGATCTGGCACAGTTTCGGCCCCGGGGGCAGGCTCTTGTTGGCCTTGCACCCAATTTCGCAGGAATGGCAGCCGATGCAGTTTTTGGTGTCCTGAAACAGATAGTATTGGCTCATGCGTGATTTTCCTCCAGATGCCCGCAGGCCGGGGCCTCGCGCCGTGAAGCGCCGGCGGGCCTGTGTCACCTTCATTTCAGATCCGGTTTAGGCGGCCTTTACCGTGACGAAAGTATCGTGGTAGGCCGGGCTTCCGCCGACCTTGTCGTACAGGTTTTCCTGCAGCAGGCTGTCCGATATCCCGCGGTTGTAGGCGCGTGCGGCGCGCTTGGCCTCGTGCCCGAAACCGTGCAGGATGAAGAGCGCCTCGGGGTGGATCAAGTCGGTTACAAAGGCCTTGACCTGGCCGCTGCCGCATTTCGATGTGATTTCGACCACGTCGTTGTTTTTGATGCCCAGCGCGGCGGCCCGCCGGGTGTTGATCCAGGCCACGTTTTCCGGGCAGAGTTCGTTCAGATAGGGGTTGTTCTGGGTGGACACGTGGGTGTGCAGTGCTATCCGCCCGGTTATCAGCCGGAATTCGCCTTCGGGGGGGCTGGGCATGGGGCTGTAGGCCGGAAAGGATTCGAAGCCGGCATTTTCCAGCAGCGATGAACGAAACTCGATTTTGCCCGACGGCGTCTTCAGTTTCAGCCCGTCCGTGCGGTCCCAGAAAATCGGGCCTTTGCCGTAGGCCACGAAGCCCTTTGCGGCGAAGTCGGCCTGGCTGAAGCCGGTGCCTGAAAGCTGCCAGTCCACCAGCTCCTCCATGCTGTTGTAAGGGAAGTAGCGGCCGATGCCGATGCGTTCGCCGATCTGCTTGAGGATCATGGCGCCCTCACGGGTGTCGTAGCGCGGCGGCACGACCTGCTTTCGCAGAAACATCTGGGGGCTGAGGCCGTTGGCCTGCTGGATGCAGTCGGTGCGCTCCAGGTAGGTCGATTCCGGCAGGATCACGTCGGCGTACCAGGCGATGTCGCTGTAATTGATGTCGATGGCCACGATCAGATCCAGCTTTTCCAGCGCCTGTTTGGTCAACTCCGTCTGGGCGATGGACATCAGCGGGTCGATGCGGTAGGCGATCATGGCCTTGATGGGGTAGGGATCCTCGTTGAGGATCGCAAAGGGCAGGACCTGGATGGTGCCATGGTCGGGGTCCGGCAGCGGGAAGTCGGGGGTGCCGACCTTGTCGCAGCGGGGAACCGTGATCTTCGGAAATTCCTGGGATGTCAGTTTGCCTGCGGGTTTGCCGCCGAGTTCACCCGGGCCCTTTTTGAAAAAGACCCCGCCCTTGGCCTCCACGCTGCCCATCAGGGCGTTGAGGATCAAAATCGAACGCCGCATATAGATCTCGTTGGTGTGGTGCGCGCCGCGGTAGCCGTAGTGAAAGATCACCGACGGCTTGTCCTTGCTGATTTCGCGGGCCAGCGCGACGATTTCCTGGGAGGGGATGCCGGTTTCGGTTTCGGCCCACTCCGGGGTGTAGGGTTCCACAAACTCCTGGAGGTCGCTGAACCCCAGGACCCAGCGGTTCACAAAGGCCGCATCGTAGAGACGCTCCTGGATGATGACGTGCATCAGGGCGTAGTTCAGCGCCAGGTCGGTGCCCGGACGGACCATCCAGTAGTGCTGGGCCTTGGTGGCGGTGACGGTCACGCGCGGGTCGATGTAGGTCATTTTGGCCCCGCCCTCCATCGCCTTCAGCAGGTTGTTGACCTCCTTGACCGAGATGGCCTCGAAGAGGTTGCGGCCGTAAAGCACGATGTGTTTGGTGTTCTTGTAATCGATGCCCATCTGACCGTCGGTGTAGCCGAACAGGCTGCGGCAGGCGGTGTTGACCGAGCCCTTGCAGAGGGCGTCGTGGGTGAAGTGGTTGGGCGAACCGATGGCCTTCAGAAACGTCTTGCTCACATGGGTGGCCAACTGGGTGCGTTCGCCGAGCACTACGCTGTGGCCGCCGTGGGTTTCAATGATCTTTTTGAGCCGGTCGGCGACATAATCCAGGGCCTCGTCCCAGGTGGCCTTGCGCCACTGGCCTTCGCCCCGTTTGCCGACGCGGATCAGCGGGGTCTGAACCCGCTGCTGGTCATAGAGCAGCGAGGTGCCGGCGGCGCCGCGGGGGCAGAGGCTGCCCTCCATCCCGGCGACATGCGGGTTGCCCTCGATCCAGCGGACCTGACCGTCTTTGGCCAGGACCTTGATCGGGCAGCGGACTGAACACATAAAACACAGACTGTAGACTTCCTGTTCCATAAACCCCCCTGGTGATTTTGCCCGTATTAAAGTTATCGGTTCGTCATCAAGGCGAACCCGGTCGGTTTGGGTATATACCGAAACCGACCAATTCAAACCAGAACGCCTAAATCAAAATTTATACCATAAATATCGGAT
>JAABRJ010000054.1 GCA_011390985.1 Desulfobacteraceae bacterium | reverse complement strand
AGCGACCTTAAAGGGCTGTCCACGGGTGTAACCCGAACTGTGCATAAAGACCTAAAAACCTATAAAAACAGAGAAAAATGTTCGGCGCACCTTAAACCGGCGATCAAAATTTCGTCAAGTGAAAACTTCGCTTACCGCTCACCCCAGCGATTCGCTGCGGGGGTCACGCAAAGCGCCCCTTTCTGCGCCGTAAGCCGTCCGCGAAGGGCGCGGGAAGCGGCGAAGGCCCATCGGGGAACCCAGCCCTTTTTTGAGGGCTTGATAACAGCCAAAATTTTTAGGGGTCTACCAAAAACAAAAATTGCTGTCAAGCAACTGAATACCATTCGGTCCACTTTGTATATTTTACCGCCTGGCTGGCGGAGGTGCTGCGGCAATCGCCCCGGCCGTCCTTTGTCGGGGCTGGGTGAACCGGCACAATAAATTTATTGACCTCAAAAAAGGGCAATGCTATAGGAGTCTGCTGAAATTAGGGAGGGATGGCCGAGTGGTTTAAGGCGGCGGTCTTGAAAACCGTTGAGTGTCAAAGCTCCGTGGGTTCGAATCCTACTCCCTCCGCCACCCGCGATGGAGAGATGGCCGAGTCGGCTGAAGGCGCTCGCCTGCTAAGCGAGTGTGGGGCGAAAGTTCCACCGAGGGTTCGAATCCCTCTCTCTCCGCCATTGCCCCCCCCCTATCCCTGCCCAATGCCGTTTTGGGGTGAAAGACGGCTTTTCAGCGGCAATCCGGCCCGTCGGTTTTTCTACCGGCCGCCGACTGCGCGCAGACCTCTTCGGTCATCCGAACGGCATTTCTCCTTGACAAAATTTCCATTCCCGATTAGAGAATAGAATCTTAATTGACAACACGAAGCCGTTGATCACCGCAACTTTTAACCCAACAATAAGGAGACGGAAAGAGATGAGTAATTTGATCCCCCCTCATGGTGGAAAAGGCCTGACTTGCTGCCTTCTGGAAGGCGCTGAGCTTGCCGCTGAAAAGAAAAAAGCCGCAGGTCTTAAAAAGGTGTCGATCTCTGACCGCGAAAAGGGCGATCTGATCATGATGGGCATCGGCGGGTTCAGCCCGCTGACCGGTTTTATGACCAAGGCCGACTGGAAGGGCGTCTGCGAAAACTTTTTGCTGGCCGACGGTACCTTCTGGCCCATCCCGGTGACTCTTTCCGCTTCGGCTGATGATGCCCGCGCCATCAAGGAAGGCGATGAAATCGCGCTCTTCGATGACAAACACGGCGAAATGATGGCCACCATGAAAGTCACCGAGAAATTCGCCATGAGCGCGGCCGACAAGAAGTTCGAGTGTGAGAAGGTCTACATGGGCGAAGGCACGGCCACCCCCGAAGAATTCTGGAAGATCGCCAAAGACGACCACCCCGGTGTCCAGATGGTTATGGAGCAGAAAGACTTCTGCCTGGCCGGCCCGGTCAAGGTCCTCAGCGAAAGCGACTACCCCATTAAATACCCCGGGGTTTACCAGCGCCCGGCTGAATCCCGCAGGATTTTCGATGAAAAGGGCTGGTCGGATGTCGCCGCCCTCCAGCTGCGCAACCCCATGCACCGCTCGCACGAATACCTCTGCAAGATCGCCGTTGAAGTCTGTGACGGGGTTTACATCCACTCCCTGGTCGGCAACCTCAAACCCGGCGACATTCCGGCCGAGGTGCGGGTGGAATGCATCGACGCCCTGGTCAAACACTACTTCGTCGACAAGAACGTCGTCCAGGGCGGCTACCCCCTTGACATGCGCTATGCCGGCCCCCGGGAAGCCCTCCTGCATGCCACCTTCCGCCAAAACTACGGCTGCTCCAAGATGATCATCGGCCGCGACCACGCCGGGGTCGGAGATTTCTACGGCATGTTTGAAGCCCAGACGATTTTCGACAAGATCCCCATGCCTACCCAGCCCGGCAAGGCCCTGCTGTGCCGGCCGCTCAAGATCGACTGGACCTTCTACTGCTTCAAGTGCGACGGCATGGCCTCCCTGCGCACCTGCCCGCATGCCAAGGAAGACCGCGTCCTGCTCTCCGGAACCATGCTGCGCAAGCTGCTCTCCGAAGGCGGGGAATTGCCCGATCACTTTGGCCGTGATGAAGTCGTCAAGATCCTGCGGAAATACTACGAAGGGCTGACCGAGAAAGTCGAGGTCAAACTGCATGGCGCCGCCACCGGCAAGACCAAGTAACCGCCCTTAAGGGACAACCTCGGAACAACAAAGAGGGAGGCGCCGATCGGCGCCTCCCTCTTTTTGTCTCAAACACCCGCCTTTTTTATGGCCAACGGCCTGATCAGGTTTTCTTGCCCGGTCCGCCAGCAAAACGGGGGAGACCGTTTAACAACGGCCTCCCCCGCTTATCCTCCGGCGTTCACCGGCGCTGTCGGGTGCACTATTTGCGGTTGGCATACTCCGCGTAGGTCATGGCCACCGTCCGATAGACGAGATGCGCCAGCTTGCTAAACGGCGTGTAGGCAAAAAGACCCCAGATAAACATCAGGTGGATGAAATAGAGGGTGTAGGAAACTCCGCCAAACCCCGCCAGGCGGGTCATCTGGGTCAGCATGCCGGTCAGCCCGAGACCAAGCGCCAGTCCGAGCAGAAACCAGTCTTTGTAGTAGCTCTTCTGGTCTTTCTTATCCAGCCGGCTTTTGATCATCAGCAAACTGCCGATCACCAGCGCGACCCCGCTCACATTGGCCAGCCACTTGACCGGGTTGATCTGTTGATACGGTCCGTGGATCCCGAAGCCGTAGAGCACCACGAAGAAGATGTTGGTGACGATAAACAACCCGACAAAACCGAAAAAGACCATCATGTGGGCCGTGGACCGCTCGTTGTTTTCGGTGCACTCCGAAAACTTGCGGTGCTTCAGGATGGTCGGCAAGATCCGGATAAACGCCTGGGCGAAGCCGACAGGGTCGATCTTCTGCTTGTCGGTTTTGCCTTCCAGCAGCGCGTTTTGGTGAATATCGTTCAAAAAGCGTTTCAGCCCCAGGGCGAATACCGCAACGCCAAAGAGAAAGGTGGGGATCATGATGATGTCCACCAGGGTGGTGTGGATGAAATGGGAATGCACGATCTCATCGCCACCCGGGGGGATATTGAGCCAATCGATTCCGACGAGCTTGAGCAAAAACCCCAGGCCCAGGATGATCACCGCCGGAATCGCCGCCAGGATGGGCAGCTTCGTGGGGTCGTTGACCATCTCGGCCAGCTTTTTGGGTGTCGCGTAGGCCTTGATGGCGTATTGCCGGATGGCCGCCAGAACCTCCCCCGGTTTGGCCGTCCGCGGGCACAGGACATTGCAGTCCCCGCAGTTGTGGCACAACCAGATGTCGGCACTGCCGAGCAACTTGTCTTTCAGCCCCCAGGAGGCGGCAATCATCTCCTTGCGGGGAAACGGTTTGGTATCGGGTGAAATCGGGCAGGCAACCGAACAGGTTGCACACTGATAGCACTTTTTAAGGTCTTCACCCCCCAACGCGCCGACTTCCTTGATAAAATCCAGATCAGGTTCAACAACGTAGGCTTCGGCCATTTCTTTTCCCTCCTAACGCAGGTCAGCTCTGGCGGCGGGCCGGCCAGGCGAACGCCCGCCGCCAAATGGTCATCGTCACTAGAATCCCTTGAAGGGGTTCGGACCGAGTTCTTCAACGCTTTTCACAAAGGAATTGATCATTTCGGGCAGCTTGTGGTAGTCGTCGATGGCCACCTCGAACTGTCTGACCCGTTCCTCTTCCAGCGCAAGACTGGCGAGGGCGTCACCGATCTTCTTCATGCGCACTTCCGCCAGCTCGCTGCCTTTGACGAAGTGGCACTGGTAGTCATCCCCGTGCTTGCAACCCAGGAGGAAAACACCGTCCATCCCCTGGGAAAGGGCGTCCTTGATCCAGATGACGTTGACCGACCCCAAACAGCGGACCGGGACAAAGCGCACATCGGCGGAGTAGCTCAGGCGGTTCAAACCGGCAATATCCAGCGCCGGATAGGCGTCGTTCTCGCACACCAGCCCCAGGATCCGGAAAGGCGGCTCGGCGTAGTCATCCTCGGAGGGCACGCGCACGGCCTTCACCATGGACCCCACGCTGTCGATGTTGTAGTCGGCAAATCCGATGATCCGCTCGGGGCAGGCCCCCATGCAGGTGCCGCAGCGACGGCAGCGGGTGGGATTGGGCTTCGGGGTGCCCTTGGCATCGTCGTCCAGGGCCCCGAAGGGACACTCCGCGGTGCAACGTTTGCACTGGGTGCAGCGCTGAAAAAAGAAATCCGGGAAGGTCATGTCGCCCGAACGCGGATGGACCGAGACCCCGCGGTTGACGGACTCCAGGCACTGAATGGCCTTGAGGGCAGCGCCGCTGGCATCCTCGATGGACTCCTCGGCGGTCATGCTGCGCCGGACACCGCCGGCGGCGTAGATGCCGGTCCTCTGGGTTTCATAGGGAAAGCAGATGAAGTTGGAGTCTGCATAGCCGTTGAAAAGCCCGATATCGCGGAAGCCGGGGCCCTGGCGATAGGCCAGGTTGATGACCGGGTCGTCGGCGGTCGCAGGCACCATTCCGGTTCCCAGCACCACCATGTCGGCATTGACCTTGATCTTTTCGCCCAGCAGGGTGTTGTCGGCTTCAACCGTGAGGCCGCCGCCGTTCTGGGCCACCGCGACCACCTCGCCCTTGGTCAGGAAAATGCCGGGGTCCTGCTGAATGCTCTTGTAGAAAATTTCCGACAGACCGGGGGTCCGCATGTGCTGGTAGAACACGAAGGCCTTGCCGTCGCTGAAATCCTCGCGGACGTATTTGGCCTGTTTGAGGGCCACCAGGCTGGTGACCGATCCGGCAAAATCAAAATCCTTGTCGTTGCCCTGCCCGGGGCTCTGGATGAAGACGACCGACTTGGCCTCTTTGCCGTCCGACGGCCGCGTGATCTTGCCCTTGGCGGCCAGCTCTTCGAACTGGTGGTTGGTGACGACGTCCGGGAACTGGCCCAACCCCAGGTGCGCGAACTCGCCGTCCTTGGGCTCGTAGGGGCGCCAACCAGCGGCGAGAATGACGGCGCCGTAAAGCTCGCCATCGGGGTCGAGGGTCAGGATGTCTTTTTTGCCTTTGTTATACTCCAAGTAGACTTCGTGAAGCTTTTCGGCCTCCAGCTCTTTTCCGCTTGCATCGACCTTCATGTCGTCGGGCAGCGGAAAGGGAACATCGAATTCGATCTTTTCCGCGGGCTTTTTGAAGGTGACCGTAAATTCACCGGGCTCCCCGGCAATGCGGGCCACCACGGTGTTGGTCTTGACGGTAATTTTGGGGCTGGCCACGACCGCTTTGACGAGGTCGCCAACGATCGGGGAAATCAGGCGGTCGTAGGGATTGGCGATCGGCAGCTGTTTGCGCCAGTGGTTGGCGTGGCCGCCGAGCTGAGCCGTTTTTTCAACGATGGTGGCCTCGTAGCCGGCCTTGGCAGCATCCAGGGCGGCGGACATCCCGGTGATCCCGCCGCCGATGACCAGGATTTTGCGGCTGAGGGTCTCGAGCTTGTACGGCTCGGGCAGATTGACCTTCTCGACCCGCGCCATTCCCATTTTGATGTAGTCTTCGGCCAGCATCTGGACGCGGTCGAAGTTGTCATCGTCTTCTTTCTGCTCTGCCGTAAGGGCCGGGAATTCGGAACGCGGGTGGGACCACACGACCTGCTCGCGCAGATTGACGCGGTCGACGATGCAGCCGTCAAAGCGGAAGACATCGAAATTCACCCGGCGGGAGCAGGCTGCGATCACCAGGGTGTTGATGCCCTTTTCGCCGATGTCTTTTTTGAGCAGCTCGACCCCTTGGGGACCGCAGAGGCAGGCGTGGGTTTTTACCGGCAGCCCCTCTTCTTCCGGAATGCCCTTCAAGCCCTCGATGTCCAGGGATTCTCCAATGCCACAACCTTCGCAGATGTAAACACCATACTTCTTGTCCATGAATAAACCTCCTACCGCTTCAGGGTTTGAATCGCCTTAAGGGCCATACCGGTTGCATTCTGGTTGCAGGAGACGACGTCGGCCGGCTTGTTGGCACACCCTGCTGCGAACATACCGCCCTTTTCAAAGTCGTTTATGATGAAACCATCGTCGGTATACTTCAGGTCAGCGGGAAGTTTTAGATTGGCCGCGGTCGGCTGCATGCCGGTGGCGAGGACCACCATGTCAACCGTCTGGCGGATTTTTTGGCCGGTCACGGCATTTTCGGCCACCACCGTCAGGTTGCCGGTTTGCGGGTCTTCGCTGACCTCCGCAACCTTGCCTTTGATCAGGAAGACATTCGGGTCCTCCTTGATTTTCTGGTAAAACTTTTCATAGCGCTGGCCCGGCGCCCTGAGATCGATGTAGAAGATGTAAACCTTTGCCTCCGGGTACTGCGCCCGGACGTAGGTGGCGTGCTTGAGCGAGGCCATGCAGCAGATGTAGGAGCAGTAGGGGAGATGGTTTTCGTCCCTGGAACCGGCGCACTGCACGAAAGCGATGCTTTGCGGCGCCTTGTCGTCGGAGGGCCGCTGGATCTTGCCCTGGGTCGGTCCGTTGAAGGCCGCCATGCGCTCGAGCATCATGTTGGTGACAATGTTCTGATAGCGGCCGAAGCCAAGGTTGTCGATCCGGCTGGCATCGTAAGGCTCCCAGCCGGTGGCCCAGACAATCGCCCCGACCTGCAGGTCGAGGGTTTTGGGCTGCATCTCGAGATCGACCGCATCGTACTTGCAGGCCTCTTTGCAGCGCTGGGCGTCTTCGGTGCCGATGATTTGGGGGCAGATCACGAACCTGGCGGGAAAGGCCATGGCGTGGGGCAGGTAGGCGCCCTTGGTGCGGTCCATCCCAAAATTGAAATCGTTGGCGATCTCGGTCTGACAGGCTTCGGCGCAGGCGCCGCAGGCCGTGCAGTTTTCATTGACGTAACGGGGGGTGATCCGCACGGCGACATCATAGCTGCCGGGCGCACCACTGACCTTTTCGACTTCGGCGAGGGTTAGAA
>JAABRJ010000053.1 GCA_011390985.1 Desulfobacteraceae bacterium | reverse complement strand
CCAGGTCTTTGAGGTTGTTTTCGGCGGCCCCGCTGACCGTCAGCCAGCCGTCCGGCCGGGGCCGGCGCCGCCGGGCCGGCAGGGGGATGCGGCGCCGACCGCTGAGGTACTCGCCGGTCAGCGAGTCGTGCACACCGGCGGTGGGGCCGAAGTAGACGATCTCGCCGCCCTGATCGCCGGCGCCCGGGCCGATGTCCAGGAGATAGTCGGCGCGGGCGATGATCTCGGGGTCGTGTTCGACCACCACCAGCGTGTTGGGCTGGTCCCGCAGGTGTTCCAGGATGGTGACCAGGCGACGGC
>JAABRJ010000052.1 GCA_011390985.1 Desulfobacteraceae bacterium | reverse complement strand
GTAGAGAGTGTGCACCAGCGAGGCCCCCAGGGACGAGGCCAGGGCCACCCGCTGCACTTCGCCCCCCGAAAGACTCCGCGACTGGCGCTCCAGCGTCAGATAGTCCAGCCCCACGTCGCGCAGGTACTCCAGGCGCTTGAGGACCTCGCCCAGAATCATGGCCTCGGCTTCGTCCGGCGCTTTTTGGGGGTCGGAGGCCAGTTTTTCAAGGAACCCCAGGGCCTCCCGGACGTTGAGGGCGTACAGCGCCGCGATGGTCAAGCCGCCTAAGCGGTAGAGCAGGGCCTCGGGCTGAAAACGGCTGCCCCGACAGACCGGGCAGCGGTTGTAGCTGCGGTAGCGCGAAAGAAAAACCCGCACGTGCATCTTGTAGGTCTTGCCCTCCAGCCACTTGAAAAACCCCCGCAGGCCGTAGAACCCGCCGGGGCGGCCTTCGAAGATGGCCGTTCGCTGAGCGGTCGTGAGGCGCTCGAAGGGAATGTCGACGGGAATCGCCTGTTCACGGCAAAACGCCACCAGATCGTCGTACTCGTCGCGATGCGCGGCGCGCCCGCCCCAGGGTTTGACGGCGCCTTGGACGATGGAAAGCGATGGGTCGGGCACGATCAGGTCCGGGTCGATGTCGATCACCCGCCCGAACCCCCGGCAGGTGGCGCAGGCGCCGACGGGGCTGTTGAACGAGAAAAGACCGGGCGGCGGCGGGCTGTAGGTGATGCCGCAAGCGGCGCACGCCAGGGTGCTGCTGAAGGCCGCGTGGTAGTCGGGGGGCGCCCAGACATCCAGACGACCGCCGCCGAAGCGGAAGGCCTGTTCCGCGGATTCGATGATCCGCTGGCGCTCCTGCCCCCGCCATTTGAGACGATCGACGACCAGGTGGACTGGGTCTTCCGCGTTTCGGGGGAGGTCCGCCAGCAGGCGGATCGCGGCGCCGTCAAACCAGCGGTCAAACCCCAGCTGGGCCCAGGTTGCGGGCGCCGCCGCCTCGCCGGCGGGCAGCGGAAAGGAGATCAGCACGGCCAGGCCGACCGGGATGCTGCGGCAGAAGTCCCAGACCGATGCCGGGGTTGCGGGGCTGACCGGCCGGCCGCACCCCCGGCAGTGCAGCACGGCTGAACGGGCGAAGAGCAGCTTGACGAAATCGGTGACCTCGGTCATGGTCCCGACCGTCGAACGCGACGTCCTGACGGGGTCCTTGCGGTCGATGGCGATCGCCGGCGGGATCCGTTCGATCTTTTCGACCCGCGGGCGGTCCATGCGGTCCATGAACTGCCGCGCGTAAGGCGAGAAGGTCTCCACGTAGCGCCGCTGGCCTTCGGCGTAGAGGGTGTCGAAGGCCAGGGAGGACTTGCCCGATCCGCTGACACCGGTCACCGCGGTGATGCGGTTGAGGGGAATTTCGACATCGAAGCCCTTGAGGTTGTGCTGACGGGCACCCTGGATGCGGATGGTGTCGGGTTTCATGGGATCACGGCTGGGGCCGTCCGAAGGCCTCATTCGCCGATGCGGCTCACGAAGGTCTTCAGGGTGCCTTCAACCGTTTCGTCGAAGGCCATGTAGAAGGCTTCTTTTTCGTGTTCGGAAAGCGCCTGGAAATCCGCCACCCGGTACCCGCTGAGCAATTTAAGGAGAAACACCAGGTGGGTGACGAAAAATTCGCGCAGTGCGGCGATCGCTTCGGGCTGACGGCGGGCCAGGGCTTCGCGGGTGACCGGCAGCCCCTCGCGACTGGCCGAGCGGATCACCCGCTCGGGATCATCCAGGAGGCCGAAAAGGGCGGAGCGCACCAGGCGGAAAATCGCCTGGACAAGGCTCATCTGCACCAGTTCCGGATGATGGATGTAGGAATACTGGGGAGTGACCGGCAGGTCGGTGATGCGGTTGGCCGCGCTGCGCCGGAACCAGCCCTCGGTGTAGCTCACGATCTGCTCGCTGCTCCAGGTTTCGCGGGCCTTGAGGTGGACCCAGACCACCCGCGAGAGTCCGCGGATGCACTCCTCGGGCGTGCGGTAATCGAAGCTGCCCAACAGCTGGCCGCCCTCGAAAATGTCGATCCCCGGTTTGTGCGCCTCGGATGAAAGCTCAACAGCGACAATCCGGCCGAAATCATCCACGCGCGACACCAGCACCATCGCCGAAGGGGCCCCCGGCGCCACGCGCTGAACCTTTTCGGGAATCTCCCCGGTCCTGAAACTGCGGGTGACCCCGGGCGGCAGGAACACGGCCGCCACGAAAGGCGAGATATCGAGGGTCAGGTGCAGCGCCTGAAAGAGGTTGACGTCATTTTCAGACAGATTCTCGACCGTCACCACGTTGCCCGCCATCAGGTAGGGCCTCATGGTCACCAGGGTGGATTCCAGGGCCCCCTCCCAGCTGGCCATCACCGGTTCGCGCCCGGCACGCACCCATTGGATTACGCGCTGCCGGATATCCTCAATTTTTTTATTGTTTTCAGTCTTTTCCATATTTTAAAGCGATCGGCTTGCATCAATTTGGTTGTGCAGGCTTGCATCCAATAGATTAGGTTTACGCCTGATTAAAAAATAGTGTTCGTTTGGCTTTTGGCAACACGCTGCAGGGGCCGCTGGAGCGCCGCGGCCGCGGCCAGCGCGTGTCGCGCTTAGCGATGTCGCCAGCCTTGCAAGCCCCAGAGCAGACAGCCGAGGGCCAGCAGGTTGGCGCAGGCGGAGAAGGTCCCCGTGGCCCCAATCCCGCCCCACAGCCACAGCGGACCCCCCACCAGGGCCCCCGCAACGCGGCCGATGCCGGCCGCCGCGAAAAAGCCCGCCATCATGGTGGCCCGGAAACCGGGCACCAGTTCGGTGGTCAGCGACAGCGAAGCGACGATGGTGAATTCCAAGCTCAAAAAAAGGACGAAAAGTCCAGCCAGAGCGTGCCAGAGGGTCTGGCCGACGAGGGCCAGAAGGGCGTAGCAGGCGGTGGACACGATGAGCCCGGCCAGCACCGAGCGTTTCAACCCCAACCGGTCCCCCAGCAGGGCGGTAAGGGCCTCGCCGCCCAGTTCGGCCGCGCCGATGGCCACCGTGCCGAACCCCAGGGCGGCCAGGCTGAGGTCAAAGGCCTCCTCGAACCAGGCCCCGAAAATCACGAAGAGGTTGTCGTTGGCCAGGCTGACCCAGAAGGCGTAGCCGAGGGTCCCCAGGGCCTGGGGCTGGCGCAAGAGCTGCTGCCAGAAGTGCCAGGCGGAGCCGCCGCCCAGCGGCCGCTGCCCGTCCCGGGGCAGTATCAGCCGCAGGACCGCCAAACCGGCTAGCCCGAGAGCGCCCAGGACAAAAAAAGGCGAACGCCAGCCGTAATGCGCCATCAGCACTCCGATGGCTGGAATGCCCAGCAGCGTGCAGCCGGACCAGCTAAACTCCAGCAGCCCGATCACCAGCCCGCGGCGTTCAAACGGCACCCGGTCGCCGACGAAGGCCTGAATGGCCGGGTCAAACACCGTTTTGCCGAGGGCCGCCAGCAGCAGTGCGACCACCACGACGGCGTAGACCGGCCAGAAGCCCGCCGCCAGCATCCCGCATACCAGCATCGCCAGGCCCGCCAGCATGACGCTGCGGTACCCTAAACGATCCGTCAGCGGACCGCTCAGGGCGCCCACCAGGGCGGTTGCCTGGGTGGCGGCGATCAGCGAGGTCACGGCCGTGAGGGGCACCCCCATGCCCCGGCTGAGGGCCGGTGCGAACGGATAGGGAAAGCGGCGGGCGGTGTTCAGCACCAGCCGGCACAGCACCGCGGCGATCACCTGTGCGCCGAGCGGCGGTCTTTTTGACGGCGCTGCGGGCGCGCCGGCGGAGAATCCCATGCCATGCCTCGTTGCGGGGTGGAGTCCAAACAGGCGCGCAGTCTACCCGGATGGCAGTGAAATGCAACCCCAAAACGGCCGCACCAGGACCGCCCTGGGCTTCACCTCGAAGCCCCTGCGGCGCAGCAACATGCGCCGCACGCCGCGGGGTTCACGCGCCGCAACGGGGCGCTTTTTTCGAAATGGTCTGATTTCGGACTTTTCAGCGGCAGTTTGAACCAGGCGCGTCAAGCCGCCCGTGAAGGGCCCGCAGGCTAACCGTCTTCCATGTCGAACTCCTTGAAATCGAACCAGAAGCCGGTGCCGCTGATGTAATCCAATTCGAACTGAACGGCGTCGATGTGGCTGTTTTCGATCTCATGCGGACCTCCTTTCAGCGCTGGGAACTGGGCGCCGGCCGGTAGAGGGACTCGGCTTTGAGGGCGGTGATGAGGGCCTCGGTCCCCTCGCGGTCGACGGCCTCCCAGCGGGGCGCAGTCAGGCGCGTGCCGTCCGACCGAAAGGTCACGCGCTGATAGCTTGCGCCCAGGCGATACACCTTTCGGAGACCCATGACGCGTTCGGGGTAATGCTCGATCCAGGTCAGCCCGGCCGGATCGAGGGCGAACTTCTGAACCACGATGGTGGCGAGAATGTCGGCCCCGCTGGCGACGCTGATCCCCACCGCAGGGTCAAGTTCGCGCTCGGTGGCGATCACCAGGGCCCTTGGGCCGAGAAGAAAGACGTCCAGATCACAGCGGCTGGGAAATTTACCCCCCGGATGGATCCAGACAAATGGCTTGTATTCGATGTGTTTCATGGGGGTCACCGCCTATTGCGCCCTTCGGCGCCAAAAAGGCTTCCATCTTTTAAATCCGAAGCGTTCGACTTAACCTGAAACTATCACTGCGCTGACCCAATGGCAAGGCGGCGACCTCGAAAACCACGCCAGGCCCGATGGCCGGCGCAGGCCCGGCCGCTCAGGAAACGCCGTCGAAGGCCGCAGGCGCCTGCGGGGCGTACTGTTTTGCCCCGCAATCACAGCGGGCTTTGACAGCTGCCGGGTTTTGGATTAGAAGCCCGGGTGGTTGCCGCTGCCGGCGGCTGCCAGGCATCAACCCGTCACCCCAAAAGGATACCCCCATGGCCGATATCACCCCTCGGATCATCGATTGTTTTCAGACCATCAACACGATTCCGCGGTGCTCCAAAAATGAGGCGCGCATCTCCGCCTGGCTCTGCCGCTGGGCGGCAACCCATGACCTGGCCCACCGCCAGGACGGTGCCGGCAACGTCGTCATCCGGGTGCCGGGCATACCCCAGCCGGCCGTCGGGCCGACCCTCGTTCTCCAGGGCCACATGGACATGGTGTGCGAAAAAACGGCGGATTCGACCCACGATTTCACCAGCGACGCCATCCGGACCACCATCGCGGGGGAGTGGCTGCAGGCCACCGGCACCACGCTGGGCGCCGACAACGGCATCGCCCTGGCCATGGCCCTCACCCTTGCGGCCGAAAGCCGCTCGCCGCGGCCGCCGTTGGAGCTGCTGTTCACCGTGGACGAGGAAACCGGGCTGACCGGCGCCCACCACCTGGGGCCGGGTTTTATCGAGGGCCGGATCCTGCTGAACCTCGATTCCGAGGTTGAAGGGGTGTTCACGGTCGGCTGCGCCGGCGGCTGCGACAACGAGATCACCCTCCCCCTGGCCCCGGTCGATCTGCCCCCCGATCTGGCGGTTGTCAGCCTCGCCGTCGAGGGGCTGCGGGGCGGGCACTCGGGGGTTGATATTCACGAGCAGCGCGCCAACGCCATCGTGCTGCTGGCCCGCTGCCTGCAGTCGGCCGCGGCCTGCAGCGCCGCCCGCCTGATCGGGCTGGAGGGCGGCAACGCCCACAATGCCATCCCCCGCCGGGCCGTCTGCCGGCTGGCCTGCCGGCCGAAGGAGATCGACGCGCTGAGCGCGCTGACGGGGCGCATGCAGGCCGTGCTGCGGGAGGAATTCGGGGAGGTCGAGCCGGACCTGACGGTAAGCCTGACCGCCGGGGAAAGCCCCAAGGCCGGAGCCAAAGGGCTCTCGGCGGCGCAGAGCGCCCAGGTGCGGCACCTGCTGGGCGCCCTGCCCCACGGGGTCCAGGGGATGTCCCGGGTTTTCGGCGGACTGGTGGAGACCTCGGCCAACCTGGCGACCGCCAGCCTTGGGGACCGTCAGCTGAAGGTGATCACCAGCCAGCGCAGCAACGTGATGTCGCGCCTGGAGGAGATCAGCGCCAAAGTCGAGGCCGTCAGCGCCCTGGTCGGGGCGAATGCCAGCCGCATGCATGCCTACCCCGCCTGGCAGCCGAACATGGACTCGCCCCTGCTCGGGCGCTGCCGGGAAGTCTACCAGCGGCTCCACAGCTGGTCGCCGAAGGTCGCGGTGATTCACGCCGGGCTGGAGTGCGCCGTGATCGGGGACCGCTATCCGGGGATGGACATGATTTCCTTCGGTCCCACCATCCAGAATCTCCACTCCCCGGCTGAACGCCTGCATCTGCCGTCCATCGGCCGGGTGTGGGATTTTCTGACGGCCCTGCTGGCCACGTTCACGACCGGCGCGAAATAGGCCGGCCACCCGCAGCGGGAGGCCGCTTTTGGAAATTCTCTGACGGTGACCATTCGAGGCGGGCAACGCGGTCGGCGCCGACGAACCGCCGCAGGGGCTGGGCGCCGGGTCAGATCCGGGACAGTTCGTTGAGGGCGGCGCGCACCTCACGGGCGCCGCGGTCAAACACCTTGCGGACGGCGCTGTGCTCTTGCCGGACGGTTGCCAGGGAGTAGCCGCCGCCGGTTTTTTTGAGAAAAGCATCGACCAGATCGCGCACCGCCTGCCAGCTGTCGCGCCGGGTCTGGTTTTCCAGGGGGGTCAAC
>JAABRJ010000051.1 GCA_011390985.1 Desulfobacteraceae bacterium | reverse complement strand
ATTCGCCCAGGCGTCGCGGACCATCGAGGAGTTGCGCCGGCTCTCCAGGGCACGGTAGTAAAGCGGAATAAGCAGGGTTTCCGATACTGGTTGAAACTTGGCGGACGCGCGGTCCTGGTAGGGGGATGTCGTCATAGCCGCTCCTCGGCAAGGTTTCGGCCGCCGCTCGGGCGTCTCGGGCGTCGGCTTTGGATTTCTGCCTGTCGGCGAACGTCGTGCTATGAAGGATAAAACGATCCGGTTTGATCCGCTGGCGGGCGGCAGGGGCCAGCGAGCGCGCCCGTCAAGGAAAACAGGCACCCGCACGGCCCCGGAGCGGGCAGGCTTGAGCGGTTGCCAAATGAATGCGTCGGATAGAGACCCCGGGGGCAGGCGAAAAGAACGGGCGACTTCGAAATCGCGGGCGCTTGATCGGATCAGAAAAGCAAGGAGCATGCCCGGGATCGACCGACGCAGCGGCTCTTGTCTTTCAATTGTTTTTTTTATAGCCTTAAAGGTTTATGCCTGTCCATACTTAAATTCCCCGATTCGCAGGCCTTCAGCTTTCGGCAGCTGCCCTTCTTTTTTCGAAAAACTGCGATAGTCCCTTCGCAATTTTCCGAAAAACGGGATTGACGCGTGCCCAGGAGCCAGTCCAATCCGCTTGAAAATCTGAAAGAATACCCGTCAAAAGCGCTTGTGGCGGCTGGCATGGCTCCTGCTTCGGAAAGGCGGAAAACCCGTTTGGCCGCGCCTTTCGAGGTCGAAAAAATCCCATTGGCCCACCCGGCGGTGGTCGATTCCGGAGATCGGCAACCCCGACCGCTTTGTGGGCCGAGGCGCTCAACGCTTGCGTGTCCCTTGAGCCAGGAATCCGCCATGACCACCCGCAATCTCGAATTCATGTTCAAGCCCGCCACCGTCGCCCTGATCGGCGCCAGCCAGAAACCGGCTTCGGTCGGTGCGGTGCTCTCCCGCAACCTCTTCAGTGCGGGATTCGAAGGAGACATCTTCCCGGTGAACCCCAAATACGACAGCGTCCAGGGGGTTTGCACCTTCCCGGATATCGCCGCTCTGCCGCAAGCCCCGGACCTGGCGGTGGTGGCCACGCCGCCGGACACGGTCCCGGAGGTCATCCGCAAACTGGGGGAAAAAGGGAGCCGCGCCGCCGTGGTGATCACCGCCGGTTTTGCCGAAGGTCAAAACCGCCACGGCCAGGCGCTCCAGGCGGCCCTGCTCCAGGCCGCGCGACCTAACCTGCTGCGGATCGTCGGCCCCAACTGCCTCGGGATCATGGTGCCCGGCATCGGCCTCAACGCCAGTTTCGGGCATGTCGCGCCCCTGCCGGGGCGGCTGGCATTCGTGGCCCAGTCCGGCGCGGTGCTGACCTCGGTACTGGACTGGGCCACGGCCCGCCGGATCGGATTTTCCCATTTTGTTTCACTGGGAGATATGGCCGACGTCGATTTCGGGGACATGCTGGATTATCTGACCAACGATTCCCACACCCGCGCGATCCTGCTCTATGTGGAGGCCATCCGCCACGCCCGCAAGTTCATGTCTGCCGCCCGGGCGGCCGCGCGGGTCAAGCCGGTGGTGGTGATCAAGGCCGGCCGCTTCCAGGAAGGGGCGGCCGCGGCCGCGTCCCATACCGGCGCCATGGCGGGATCCGATGCGGTCTACGATGCGGCCTTTCGCCGTGCGGGGATGCTGCGGGTCAAAGACATGCAGGCGCTCTTTGACGTCGTCGGCACGCTGGCCATGACCCGCCCCTTCAGAGGCGACCGGCTGGCGATTTTGACCAACGGCGGCGGGGTCGGAGTGCTGGCCACCGATGCCCTGATCGAGCGCGGCGGGCGGCTGGCCGATCTCTGCGAGGAGACCCGTTCACGGCTGAACGCCGTTCTGCCTCCGACCTGGTCGCACGGCAACCCGGTGGACATCATCGGGGATGCCCCCGGCAGCCGTTATGCCGATGCCTTGGAGGCGCTTCTGGACGATCCCGAGGTGGATGCCATCCTGGTCCTCCACTGCCCCACCGCCGTGATTTCCGGCATCGAAGCGGCCCAGGCGGTGATTGCGACCGTCAAGAAAAACGAGCTGAAGACCAGCCGTCGCGGGCTGTTGACCAGCTGGCTGGGTGAAGGCGCCGCCGAGGGGGCGCGCCACGCTTTTGCCGAGAACCGGATTCCCTCCTACCGCACCCCCGAGGAAGCCGTGCGGGCGTTCATGCAGATGGTGCGCTACCACCGCGGCCAGGAAATGCTGATGGAAACCCCGCCCAGCGTGCCCGAGAATTTCAGACCGGACACCGAAGCGGTCAGTGGTATTCTGAAGGCCGCCCTGGCGGAGGAGCGACAGTGGCTGAGCGAGGCCGAGGCCAAGGCTGTGCTGGCCGCCTACCAGATTCCCGTGGCGCTCACCCGCGTGGCGGCGACACCCGAGGCGGCGGCGGAACTGGCCGCTGGGTTTGACGCCCCCGTGGCGCTTAAAATCCTTTCACCCGACATCAGCCACAAAACCGATGTGGGCGGCGTGGCCCTGGATCTGGAAACCCCTGAGGCGGTTCGTGCGGCCGCCGACGCCATGCTGCAGCTGGTGCACAACGCCCGGCCGGAAGCCCGCATCCAGGGCTTTACGGTCCAGCCCATGGTGCCGCGCAGCCACGCCCATGAATTGATCATCGGCATGACCGAGGACGCCCAGTTCGGGCCGGTGATGCTCTTCGGTCACGGCGGAACGGCCGTGGAGGTCATCGACGACAAGGCCCTGGCGCTTCCGCCGCTCAACATGCGCCTGGCGCGCGAGATGATGGACCGCACCCGGATTATCCGCCTGCTGGAAGGCTACCGCGGGATGCCGCCGGCCGACTTGGATGCCATCGCCCTGACCCTCGTCAAGGTGTCCCAGCTGGCCTGCGATATGGCCGAGGTGGTGGAGCTTGACATCAATCCGCTGCTGGCCGGCGCGCACGGGGTCATGGCGCTGGACGCCCGCATCCGGGTGCGGCCCTCCGGGCGCCCGGCCGCGGAGCGGTTGGCCATTCGGCCCTATCCCAAGGAGCTGGAGGAGACGGTGACCCTGCCCAATGGCCAGAAGCTGCTGCTGCGGCCCATCCGGCCTGAGGACGAGCCGGCCGTTCACGACCTCTTCCAGCGGCTGTCGCCGGAGGAGATTCGCTTCCGTTTCCTGCATACCATGAAGATCCTGTCCCACGACCTGGCCGCGCGTCTGTCTCAGATCGATTATGACCGGCAGATGGCGCTGGTGCTGGCCGAGGGGGAGGGGCAGGGAAGCCCGACGCTCTGCGGCGGGGTGCGCATGTCGGCGGATCCCGACAACACGGCCGCGGAATTTGCCATTTTGCTGCGCAGCGACATGACCGGCAAGGGGCTGGGGCCGATGCTGATGCGCAAGATCATCGACTACGCCCGCAGCCGGGGTATCGGCGAGATCTACGGGGAAGTGTTGGCCGAGAACCACACCATGCGTCGGCTGTGTGAGGCGTTTGGGTTCAGCATCAAGGCGGTTCCCGATGACCCCGGTGTCATCCGGGCCGGCCTGAAGCTCTGACGGCGACCCGGCGCGTTGTCCGGCGATGGCCCCGAGAGGGGCAACACCTGGATACCTCTTGAAGCGGGCGGTTCATGGTTCAGTAAGTGTCGTCCTCGATAGTTTCGATGGCGTCTGCGGCATCGGTGACGATGCCCGCGAGGTCTTCGGGCCCGAGCTTCAGAAAGGCCAGGACGCCGGCCTCAACGGGTGGTGCCAGGCCGCCGGCCGACGCCTCGGCATCCAAGGCGGTGAGGGCGTTGGCCAAGTGCAGAATGTAGGCCAGCGGGCTGGCATTCGAGCGTGACGGCTGGTGATGAAAGCGGATGGCGAGGGCCTGGGGGGCGGGGATATTCCATTTTTGGCAGAGCGCGAAGCCCGTTTCCGCATGGTCGAAGCCCAGAATCGCCTGTTCGGCCATCAGGGGGGTGTTCGGGTGGTATTTGCGCAGGGCGTCGTAGGCGCTTTTGCGTTCCATGACATACGGGTTGAGGATGATTTTGCCGGCATCGTGCAGCAGGCCGGCCATAAAGGCCTCGTCGCGTAAGGGCAGGCCGGTGCGGGTGGCAATCGTCGCCGAAGTCACCGCCACGGCCAGGGAGTGCCGCCAGAGGCGGCCGGAATCCAGGTCAAAACCCTGCAGTTCGCTGCCCAGCATCTTGGAGGTGCTCACCAGGGTGATGATCTGCACCAGCATCCGGACGCCCAGCAAAACGGCGGCATCCATGAGCGAGGCCACTTTTCCGGATCGACCGTAAAAGGCGGAATTGGCGACTTTCAGCACCCGGCTGGCCAGGGCCGGATCGGTGCGCAGAATGGCGCTGATCTGCCGCAGGTCGGCGTCGGGATTGGCCGCCAGCGCCCGTGCCTTGAGCATGATGTGGGGCATGGGATAGAGCTTTTTGAGGTTTTCGGTCACCTCGCGTTTGAGATCCTCGCCGTAGGGGCTGAAGATCTGGGCCAGGGGCACCGGCGCGGGGGAGTGGGGCTGGCCGTTGAACTGGAAAACCTGCTGGCAGGCCGGGCATTTCAGCGAGAAAGGCGTTTTGGCGGGCAGGCGCTCTTCCGGAAAGCGATACGTCCGTCGGCAGGCGGGGCATTGTACTCTCATGTCGGGTCGTTTCCTCGGCGTGGCGGATGTTGCCCAGCGATGGTTGCCGGGTCCTGGGGAAGTCTTGCAACCCCCGCCGTCAAAAATAAGATCGGAAACAGGCCGGAATTACTTTACTTCTTTCCTGTGTGCGGGCTTGCCGGAACGGCGCCGGGGCGGATCAGGCGGCCGCCTGGCGCTCCTGCAGGTAGCTGACACAACCGTTGAGGGTGCCCAATCGGAGGTAGGCCGCTTCGGGAATTTTGATTTCAAGCGCCTTCTCGAGGGCCAGCGCAAACCGCAGACAGTCCACCGAGTCAAACGCGAACTGGTCGCGGAAGGCCTTGTCCGGGTCGAGGCCTTCAAGATCGGCTTCCGGTGCAATGTTGGCCAGCAGCCGGCGGGCCAGTGCTTCAAGTTGTGCCTGCGTCATCCTTTGCTCCTTGGCCGCCCTCAGCGCCTCGGGGGCGGGCTCCAAAAAGTCGTTGGGGGTGTGCTCGGCTCCCCTGGGGGCGTTACATCCGAATTTTGGCCTTGGTTTTTTCCGGGTGTTTTTCGAGGTGTCGGCAGTGGTTGGCAGCCGACTTGGCCAGCCGGGCGATAAGCTGCCGCGGCAGGCCGGGAAGCGCACCAAAGGCTCCCTTTATCTTGCAACTGTTTAATTTTAAGGTTTAATTCCGGTCGCGGCAACCCCGCCAGCCCCCGGTCACGATGGCGGCCGCGGCCGTCTGGCGCTGGAACGGGGCCGCTGTGTTTCGCAATTTCTCTAAAAACGGGATGGCCTTTCATCCCTTTAACCGGCTGGAAACAAACTAAAAACCCAAGCGCCTGGCGGGTTTTCGAACATTCGCCACACCGGCCTCTTTCTCTACCTCTCCAGCTGGGTGGCCGGCATTCTGCTGTTGCGTTTGGGGGGCTATCCGATGACGGCCGCGGGGTCAAACGCTCTGACCCTCGGCGTCTGATTGCGGCGGTTCGCCTTCGGCCTGGGGGGCCCGGATGGTCAGTACCGGGCAGGCCGCCATCTTGACGACCTTTTCGGTCACCGAGCCGAAAAGGAACCGGCGCCAACCGGACTGGCCGTGGGTGGCGATGACGATCAGGTCGGCTTTGGTTTCCGCGGCGGCCTGGACAATGCCGTAGGCCGGCTCGAAAATGATGGTCCGGGTTCGGGCGGTCAACCCCGGTGCGTCGGCCGTCAGTCGGGCGGCGATATCCGTCAGTTGCGCCTCGGCGTGGGTTTCGAGATCATGCTGGTAGGTGGGCACGTTGAAAACTTGGTGGTCGTAGGCGGTGGAAACCACCGGCACCGCGGTTATGACGTTGAGCAGGATCAGCTCGGCGTTGAAATGGATAGCCAGCTCCACGCCGGTCTTGATGGCCTGATGGCTCGGGGGGCTGAAATCCGTGGGGCACAGGATGGTCTTGAGGGGCAGCATCGGGGGCCTCCTTGGGCTGCGGCATTGCAGGTATTTCGTCGCGGCTGGCCGCCGGACCGAAATGCCCAATCAGCCTAACAGAAAACACGCGGCGTATCAAACCGGATGTCGGCCGCGTGCAGGGTGGTGTTGTTTTTGGGGTGTTGTCGACTTATTTTCTTTGTTGTAAACAAAACGCCGGGGTGGGATGTGGCTCTTTAAATCTGGCCTGCGGCCGGTTGGCGCTGCGAGGATCCGAAGGGCGCCGGGCATCCCCGCTTCATTGACAATTCGAAAGCACAAAAAGGAAGGTCCCATGAAAACAATCAAGGTCAAAGAGATCATGATCCCGCTCTCCGAATATGCCACCGTAAACCAAGCGGCGAACTTCTATGAGGCGGTTTTATCCCTGGAGGAGGCCCAGAAAAAGTTCGACGGCCTCTACCGGCATCGGGCGATTCTGGTCCTGGACGATGAGGGGCACGCGGTGGGGAAAATCGGCCAAGACGACCTGATCCGAGGGTTGGAGCCGGGCAACAAACAGATCGAAGATTTAAAGAGACCTTCATACAGCGGGTTCACTTCCAGCTACATCAAGTCCGTGATCCAAAAGTATCACCTCTGGGAGGCGCCCTTGGAGGAAATTTGTAAAAAAGCGGCTGAAATCAAGGTCAAAGACCTCATGCACACCCCGGCGGAGGGGGAAACCGTGGATGAAGAGGCGACCCTCAACGAAGCCATTCACCAGCTGATTCTGGCCCGCCACCAGTCCCTGCTGGTGACCCGCGAGGGTAAAATAGTGGGCATTTTCCGGATGACCGACGTGTTCCACAGGATCTGCGAGGCGGTCAAGGTCTGCAAGTTCTGACCCTACCGGACCGTCAGGCCGCCGCGGCCTAAATCACCCCGGCGATGACCGCAACGGCTTTTTCCACCAGCGCCAGATCTGCCTGGCTGCCCATGTGGCCCAGCCGGAAAATTTTTCCCGCCAGGGGTC
>JAABRJ010000050.1 GCA_011390985.1 Desulfobacteraceae bacterium | reverse complement strand
TTGTTATCGGGCCTTTTTTACTATTTTGGACGTCTCGAGATTGTCTTTGGTGGCGATGCAGGGATTTGAACCCCGGACACTGCGGATATGAGCCGCATGCTCTGACCGACTGAGCTACATCGCCATTTGGCGCATACTACCACCCAAACTGGTTTAATTCTACCGAAAATTGACAGCGGGGTTGATAACAGTTCCTGCCGCCGGAGTCAAGGCGAAATTGCCGAACTTATCCAGCCGGGGCGCGGCTGCGGCCAGGGAACCGGTTTCACGGGTCCCTGGCCGTCGGGGCAAACGGTTAGTTGACTGCCGATGAGCCGGCCACCTCGATGGTGAACTCTTCCAGGTTTTCCGGCAGGTTTGAAAAAACCAGCATGAAAGGAACGGTCGCGCCGGGCTTGACATCGACGTTGGCCATGCGGCTGCCGTCCTTGGTGTTCAGTCGGTTGCTGATGTCCTCGAAACTCAGGTTTTTCAGATCCAGGTCTGAAAGGATGTTACCGCTGAATACGTTCTCGCTTTTGACCAGCTGCTTTCCCTTGGAGTAGATTTTACCGTTGACCTGGATGTGGCTGCGGGCCACCGTGTAGCCGTTTTTGACCTCTCCGGTGATGATGAAGAGCCTGCCGGCGCTGTCGTTTTCAATAAATCGGCTGTTGATGTTGAAGGTCGACAGATGCAGGTTCCCGGCAGGATCGCTCACCTGGCCCTGGGGCCGGACAAATTCGCCGACAAAGGGGATATTTCGGGTCAGATCCGTGATGTACGGGATATTGACACCCATAAATTTTTGAAGGGCCAGAACTCCGACGATCAGGAGAATAAACAGAAGCAGGATCAGGGCCGGTCCGCCGCTGCTCCTTTTCTGGGCGCTGCCGGCTCCCCTGTGGAGTTCCGGCTTATGGACCTTTTCGCGCTCGGTTGGCCGGGCCCCGGATGCGGCCATTTCAGCCGCCGCTTTGACGTCATCGGCCTTGTCCGCCGCAACCACAGCAGCGGCCCCGCCGGCTGCGACCGCAGCCGATGCCGCGGCTGCCGGGCCATCATCATTTTGGCTGTCGCCAGTCTCGAATTCAAGCTCGAAATCATCGTCCGCGGTTTTTCGATCCTCGTCCGCCGTCGATTCAAAATCCAGCTCAAGCTCCAGATCTTCGGCGTCAGCGACCGTTGGCGCGCCGGCCGGGGCGCGGTCGCCTTGGTCATCGAGGGTCCCTCCGAGATCGGAGAGATCGAGCATTTCAACATCATCTCCATCGATATCGACATCGGCGGCCTTGACTTCGGCCCGCTCCAGATCGTCCGTGGTCGCATCGGCATCGGTTCGGGCATCGGCATGGTCCTCTTCCAGCAGCGCTTCCAGATCCGAGAGATCCAGGTCGCCCTCTTCGGCGCCGCCGTCATCGGAGGCCGGCATCCCCTCCTCAACCCCAAACTCCTCGCTCAGGGTGAGTTCCAACTCTTGAAGCTCTGACGTGTCCCGGTCCTCCTCGAAATCCAGCATTTCCTCAAGATCGGAGAGATCGATGATATCGTCTTCCCCGGTTTCCCCTGCAGCCGGGGCCGGTTTTTGAGCTTCGACGCCTTCCAGCGGACTTTTGCTCTGATCCGTGGCACCGGCTTCCGCCGGGACTTCGAACAGGTCGTCCAGACCGTCTAAATCCAGCCCTTCAGCACCGGCTTGAGGGGCTTTGAGGTCAGCCGCCGCAGGTTCTTTTTCCGAAGCCCAGTCGTCATCTTCCAGGTCAAGCAGATTGTCGATGTCCGTCATGTCGATATCGCCGCTGTCAGCGGCGCTGTCGGAATCCAGATCCAGATCTTCCAGGGCTTCTTCGAAAGCGCGGTCGGCTTCGGGCTCCTCGTCAAAGGTCAGGGCGCCGGTTGCTTCCGATGCGGCGTCCGCTCGGGCCGCCGGTTCCGGTTGAAGCCCGGCCTCATCGCTCTCCACGGCAGACGGCGGATAGGCGACGAAGACATGCCGGCATTGGGAACACCGCACCTTGGACCCGGACGGTTTGACTACTTTTTCGTCCAGGCTGAAACTGGTATCACACTCTTCGCAGGTAATAATCATGACAGATCCTCGCGGGTTATAATTTCAGGTGATAAATCTCCTGTAAGCTCCGGTAGTCCTCGGCATAATCCAGGCCATAGCCCACCAAAAACCCCTTCTTCACTACCTGGCAGGTATAATCGACCGGCACAGCGCGCTCGCGCCGTTCACGCTTGTCGAGCAATGCGCAGACCCTCACGGAACGCGGCCCAAAGGATTTCAGGTGGTCAATCAGGCAGGAGAGGGTCAGGCCGGTATCGACAATGTCTTCGATGACCAGAACATCCTTGTTTTGGATGTCCAGTTCGAGGTCCTTGGTCAGGTTGATTTTCCCCGACGACGCGGTGCCGGCGCCGTAACTCGCCACCCGGACAAAATCGATCTGGGCCGGGATGCTGAGTTCGCGCACCAGGTCCGCCAAAAACATGAAGGCCCCGTTGAGAACCCCCACCAAAACAAGCGACCGCCCCTTGTAGTCATGGGAGATGCGCCGCGCCACCGCGGCGACCATCTTTTGGATTTGATCTTTGGTGAAAACTGGAACAAGTTCGGGCATGACGGGATTCTGCTGTTTATGACGCGCTTGCAGCGTCGTCTTTCAGGGCATCGGGATGCCGCCCGGCTGTGACCAAATACAGGGCAGATATCGGCTCGCGGCCGGTGAAAAAAATTTACAGACCTGTTTCGGCGAGTTTTTCGACCAGTTCCTTCTGGGCCCGCGACAGCTTGCCGGGAATGATGAGGTGCACGTGCACATAAAGATCGCCTTTGCCCGTCCCCTGCATTTGCGGCAGACCGTGGCCGCTGAGCCGCATTTTGGTTTTGTGCTGGGTCCCCGGCGGTATCTTGAGATTGAGATTTTTGCCCTCCAGCGTCGGGACCGCCACCGAGGTCCCCAGCAGCGCTTCGGTGAGCTTGATTTCGCGCACGACAAAAAGGTCTTGACCCTCGACCCCAAAAACCGGATCGTCCATGACCCTGGACCGGATGAAAAGATCCCCGGGAGAGCCGCCGTAAGGGCTGGGATCCCCTTTTGCCGACAGCCGCAACTTTTTGCCGGTCGTCATCCCCTTGGGAATTTTCACGGTGATTTTTTCGGTCCGCCCATCGTGCTGAAACGAAATCGTTTTGGTAGCGCCGGTCGCCACCTCCTTGAGGGTCAGGGGCAGCTCGTAGACCAGATCGCCGCCCTTGGCGGGCGCCTGCTGCCGACGACGACCGCCCCCCATAGGATCACCGGGGTTGAAGGAGAATCTGAAACCACCGCCCTGCCCGGGCCCTCCGAAGCTGGCGCCGCGGCCAGCGCCGCCCCCAAAACCAAATTCGCGGAAAATGTCTGAAAAATCGAAATTGCGAAATATGTCTTCCTGCGAATAGCGCTGCTGAAATCCTGCGGAGCCGAACGTGTCGTACTGCTGGCGTTTTTCCTTGTCACTGAGAACGGCATAGGCCTCGCTGATCTTTTTGAACTTTTCCTCGGCCTGCTTGTCCCCCTTGGAATGGTCGGGGTGATATTTCATGGCCAGCTTGCGATAAGCCTTCTTAATTTCTGCTTCGGTCGCGGTTTTAGTGACTCCCAGTTCGGCATAGTAATCCGTCTCGGACATTGTCGACACCCTATCTGATAAACAGTGTTAATCGGTATGGTTTGTTTAAAACTTGAACCCATATTTGACAGGTTAATCTAAGGTTGCGGGTTGGGGCTGTCAAGCACCTTTGTTATAAGAATTTCTAATATATCAAATATTTTAGATGATTTTTGAGAGCCCTTCGGAGCAATGCTTTTGCTCTTCTTTTGGAGTAGAAAACCCCGCCCCGGCGCAACCGACCGCCTCCCCTGCCCGCAGCGTCACCGGGCGAGCCGCAGACGGTCCAGGCGCAGGCGGTGGCGTTCATCAAACAGCCGCCGGCCCCCCCAGCCACACGGCGGTGATGGTGCCGAAACCGGTGCCGGCGGCAATCAGGAACATTATCAGGCATGCCGGTCATGGTGTTGCCCAGCGGCGGAACGGTATAGCGGGGCGCAACCTGGTTGAAGTGGGGGCCCACCGTATCGGACCACCAGGCGCTTTCCGCCGGCAGCAGGCCCACCCGGCGGCGCCATTGCGGAGCGGGCAGCGCCCCGGCTTCGACCCCGTCCAAAAACACCTCCCCGGTGTGCGGGTCCAGATCGGCCAGGGCCCTCAGCAGAAGTGTCTTGCCGGTTCCCGAGACGCCCGTGATCCCCAGGCATCACCCGCGTTCGACACCGAAATGAAACGGCCCCAAGGCGAGAAAAGAGAGGTTTTCGACTTTCAGACGCGCCACGCTAACCCCCGCTGCAAATGCCGGCGGCAGCACCCTTTCCGCGGCGGCGGCGGTCACGATGCCGCCGGCCCCGGGCGGCCGCCGGCGGCTTTGATGGCAATCATCAGCACCGACAGCCCCGCCGGGGTCATGCCGTCGATCCGCGAAGCCTGCCCCAGGGAAGCCGGGCGAATATCGGAGAGCTTCTGGCGCAGTTCCATGGAGAGGCCGTGGATCTGGTCGTAGGCCAGGTCCGGCGGGATCGGCCGCTGTTCGAAAGCCTTGAATTTTTCGATCTCTTTTTGCTGCTTTTGAATGTAGCCCTCGTATTTGATCTCGATCTCGACCTGTCGGGCCACTTTTGAATCGACGGGATCCGGGCTGGGGGCCAGGGCGTCCACAGCGCCGTAGTCCAGCTGGGCGCGTTTCAGCAGCTGCTCCATGGGCGCCCCGCTGGTGATCGGCGGGGTGCCGAGCCCCCCGAGAAAGGCGTTGGCCGCCGCGGAGGGTTTGACCACCGTGTTTTTGAGGCGCTGGATTTCGGCGGCGATCTGGCGTTTACGCTCCCGCACGTCGCGGCAGGCGGCCGCATCGACCAAGCCCAGGTCATGCCCGATTTCCATCAGGCGCAGATCGGCGTTGTCCTCCCGCAGCATCAGGCGGTACTCCGCGCGCGAAGTGAACATGCGGTAAGGCTCGCGCGTGCCACGGGTGACCAGATCGTCGACCAGGACGCCCATGTAGGCCTGGGAGCGATCCAGGACGAACCGTGGGCGACCCTGCACCTGGCAGGCCGCGTTGATCCCGGCCCACAGCCCCTGGGCGGCGGCCTCCTCGTAGCCCGAGGTGCCGTTGATCTGGCCGGCCAGAAAAAGGCCGGCCACCCGCTTGGTTTCAAGGGTCGGCGCCAGCTGGACGGGGTTGACGTAGTCGTACTCGATGGCGTAGGCGGGCCGCATGATCTCGGCTGCTTCAAGCCCCCTGACCGAGCGCACCACCCGGATCTGGATTTCCAGCGGCAGGCTGTTGCCCAGCCCGCTGGCATAGATCTCTTCGGTCTCCAGTCCCTCGTGTTCGAGAATCACCTGGTGGCTGTCCTTCTCGGCAAAGCGCACGATCTTGTCCTCGAACGACGGGCAGTAACGCGCCGAGACGCCCTGGATGACCCCGCCGTAGAGGGCCGAGAATTGCAGGTTTTCGCGAACGATCCGGTGGGTCCCGGGATTGGTGTGGCCGATGTAGCTCACCACCTGGGGCAGCAGGCGCCGGCGGGGGGAAAAGGAAATGGGCGCCGGGTCGGGATCGCCCGCCTGGCGCGTGAACGGCTCGAAATCGATGCTGCGCCGGTTGAGCCGCGGCGGGGTCCCGGTTTTCATGCGCCCCAGCTCAAAGCCCAGCGCTTTCAGGTGCGCCGGCAGGCCGTAGGAGGCGAATTCGCCGGCGCGGCCGGCTTGGACGGCGGTAAAGCCGATGTGCACCAACCCGCTTAGAAAGGTGCCGGTGGCGAGCACCACGGTTTTGGCGGTGTAGCCGAAGCCGGTCTGATCCTCAAGCCCCACGATCCGCCCCCCCTCCACCACCAGGCGCTCGACCATGGCCTGCTTGAGGTCCAGACCGGCCTGCTTTTCAACCACCGCTTTCATGGTGATGTGATAGCGGGCCTTGTCGTTCTGGGTCCGGGAGGAATGCACCGCCGGCCCTTTCTTGGTGTTCAGGGTGCGGTAGGAGATGGCGGTCTGATCGGTAATCCGGGCCATCTCCCCACCCAGGGCGTCGATTTCCTTGACCAGCTGCCCCTTGGCCATCCCGCCGATCGAGGGGCTGCAGGGCATCGCCGCCAGCTTGTCGAGATCGATGGCCATCAGCAGCGTGCGGCAGCCCATGCGGGCGGCGGCCAACGCCGCTTCACAACCGGCATGGCCGGCCCCCACGACGATGACATCATAGGACCTGGCATCCAAACCCATCTGCAGACACCCTTTTCATTTGACACTTTTGTGCTAAGATGGACGCGCTTTCGATCCCATCCGCCGGCAACAGGACGCGCCATGCCCGCACGCTACAAAGACCTGAACACCCACCTGAGGGCCCTTTTCGGCTGCCGGGTTCAGAAAATCAGCGTGGATGCCGGTTTGACCTGCCCCAACCGCGACGGCCGGGTGGGCACCGGCGGCTGCATCTACTGCAATGCGCGCGGTTCGGGCACGGGCGCCCACGGCCGGGGCCTGAGCGTGGCCGAGCAGCTGGAGCGGGGCAAGGCGGCTTTGACCAAACGCTACAAGGCCAGGAAATTTCTGGCGTATTTCCAGTCTTTTTGCAACACCTACGCGCCGCTGGAAACCCTGCGGCGACTCTACGCCGAAGCCCTCGGCGTACCGGAGGTCGTGGGCCTGGCGATCGGCACGCGGCCCGACTGCGTCGACGCACCCGTCCTGGACCTGCTCACGGAACTGGCCCGCAACCACCTGATTTGGGTCGAATACGGTCTGCAGTCCGCCCACGACGCCACCCTCGCGCGCATCAACCGGGGGCACACCTTCAGACAATTTCAAAGGGCGGTGCAGGCCACCCGCCACCGCGGCATCCGCATCTGCGCCCATGTCATCCTCGGGCTTCCGGGCGAAACCCGCGACCAGATGCTGGCCACCGCCGACGCGGTCGCCGCCCTGGGCATCGACGGCATCAAACTGCACCTGCTCTACGTCATCCGCGGCACCCCGCTGGAGGGTCTTTACCGGGC
>JAABRJ010000049.1 GCA_011390985.1 Desulfobacteraceae bacterium | reverse complement strand
ACATCCACCAGCACATATCTCGATATGAAGCGTGTGAGTTGCCTTGTAGACGAAAAATAATCCGGCGTAATCTTGCGGATTGATTTCTCTCCGTGACCGTTATCTTCAACGCTATCTGCGGAGATTTTTCTCGAATTCCGCAATACGAAGTCCATAAGACATGCCGCCTCAAAAAATTCTCCGTCTGATCCTCGGCGATCAGCTCAACCAACGCCACTCCTGGTTTGAAAGAGCCGACCGGGATGTCACCTATCTCCTGATGGAGCTTCGTCAGGAAACCGACTATGTCGAACACCACATTCAGAAGGTGGCCGCATTTTTTGCGGCCATGCGGGCTTTTGCGGAAAGGCTCCGGCGGCTCGGGCATCGGGTGGTGTATCTTACGCTCGACGACCAGGGTAATCGCCAGAACATCGCCGAGAACGTGGCCGATTTGATTGCGAGACAGCATTTTACCCGGTTCGAGTATCTGCTGCCCGACGAATACCGGCTCGATCTTCAGCTGCAGGAGCTGGCTGAAACGCTGCCAGTTTCAGTTATGGCCGCCGATACGGAACATTTTCTGACGACCAGAGATGAATTGAAGCGACTTTTCGGGGGTAAAAAACGCTTCCTGATGGAATCTTTTTACCGCCGGATGCGCAAACGCCACCACATCATGATGGGTGAGAACGGACCCGCAGGCGGGCAGTGGAACTACGATCAGAAGAACCGGCGGGCGTATGACAGCCGCATCCCGATCCCTCGCCCCCTGCTTTTCGACAACGATGTCACCGATATTTGCCGAACGATCCGTCGGTCAGGGGTCAACACCTTCGGACGGATCCAACCGGAACAACTCATCTGGCCCATCACCCGCGTGCAGGCCCTCGATCTGCTGGACGCGTTTGTCAAAAACGGTCTGCCGGCCTTCGGCACCTATCAGGATGCCATGACGGACGCCAGCTGGCATCTGTTTCACTCGCGGCTCTCCTTCGCGCTGAACACCAAAATGTTGCATCCGGGCGAGGTTATCGAGGCAGCTGTCCGGGCCTGGGAAGAGGGGCAATCAAATATTGAGATTCAGCAGGTGGAAGGGTTTGTACGTCAGGTCCTCGGCTGGCGTGAATTCATGCGGGGGGTTTACTGGGCGCTGATGCCGGGCCTCGACACGATGAATTATTTCGACCACTCGTCGGCGCTACCCGATTGCTACTGGACCGGCGAGACCCGCATGCGGTGCATGCAGGCGGCGATCTCCCAGACCCTTGAGCACGCCTATGCCCACCATATCCAACGATTGATGGTGACCGGAAACTTCGCCCTGCTGGCGGGAGTCGATCCGGATGAGGTCGACCAATGGTATTTGGGCGTCTACATCGATGCCGTTCAGTGGGTGGAGATGCCAAACACCCGCGCCATGAGCCAATTTGCCGACGGCGGTCTTGTGGCCACCAAGCCCTACATTTCGTCGGCGAAATACATCCACACCATGAGCGATTATTGTGGCGCGTGTGAATACGACTGGCAAAAGCGCCATGGCCCAAAGGCTTGCCCTTTCAACAGTTTCTTCTGGGCTTTTTACGACCGGCATCGCCGTCTGCTCGGGAAGAGCCCGCGGGTGGCGATGATGTATCGGACCTGGGATCGCATGCCGGAAGATGAGCAGAGGCGGGTGCTGGATCAAGCCGAAGCCTATCGCAAGGATTTGAACCTCCTGTAAACGTTATTGAACCCGTCCACAGGCCGGGTCGGAATCGAGCGGCCCGTGCAAAATGACCGGATATTTTTTTGAAGGGGGATGCGTTCACCGTCAACCGCGGAGGTCATCATGACGAATGATAAAATGAAAATCATGACCGCAAAACCGCTCAATGCCGAGACACCGATTGAACGTCTGCGCATTTGGACGACCGACAATGCGGTCTTTTTCAAGCGCAATCAGGGGCAATTCGCGGAGAGCCCCGTGGCAGTTTCAGATTGGAAGCTCACCATCGACGGATTGGTGCACGAACGACTGAGTGTGTCCTACGCGGATATCCGTCACCTGCCGAAGGTGGAGGTCGCCAACACCCTGGAATGCTCCGGCAACAGCCGCTCCCTGCTCAGGGAGAAGGCCTCCGGCAATCCCTGGACCATTGGCGGGGTGGGCAACGCCGTCTGGGGCGGTGTCTGACTCAAAGAGTTGCTCCTGAAGGCGGGGCTTAAAGACACCGCCAAAGACGTCAGCTTCGAAGGCTTCGATCGCCCCCTGGGGGCCGCCGGAATCAAATTTATCCGCAGCATCCCGCTCGACAAGGCGCTGGCCTCGACCCTTCTGGCCTACGAAATGAACGGAGAACCCCTGCCGGTTGAACACGGCTATCCGCTGAGGGCTCTGGCTCTGGGCTGGACCGGCGCCAATTGCGTCAAATGGCTGCAGAGGATCACCGTGCGCGACCGTCCTTACGAAGGGTTTTTCATGGACAAGGTCTACCGCGTTTTCCAGAAGGGCGAAGAGCCCGAAAGCGGGGCGGTGGTCAAAGGCATCGGCGTCAAATCGATCATCGTCGAACCCCTGAAAAACGAGGCGCTGCCGCTGGGCATCGTTCTCATCCGAGGGGGCCGCCTAGGCGGGCGAAACGGGCATTCGGCAGGTCGAGGTTTCGGTGGACGACGGTTTGAGCTGGCATCCGGCCCGACTCGTCGGGCTTGACGAAGCCTTTGCCTGGCGCCACTGGGAGTATTTGTGGGATGTTCCCCGGCCCGGGAACTTCACCGTAATGGCGCGGGCGACGGATACAAACGGAAGGTGCCAGCCGGATACGGCCAACTGGAATGTCCTGGGCTACGGCAGCAAGGGGATTCGCGAGCATGCAATCAGCGTGACCATCTTCGATCCGGATCGTGCCTGACGTCCCTTTGCGCCTTGGCCCCAGCCGATGCAACAATGCGTCAGGCCTTGACATGCGTGGGGCGGCGCCATACGGTCACTGAAACCGAAAAACACCACCACCGTAAAGTTAAGGGGGGCTTATGGACATCATTTCTGCGCTAGTCGATCATCACGGTACACTCAGGCAACTTTATCAAAAATCCGAAAGCGATCCGGCAGTTTTCGAGGAGTTTACCCGTCATCTGGTGGTCCATCACACCATGGAAGAGAAATATTTTTACGATCTTCTGGAGCAGATCGCCGCGGCGCGTCACGACGCCCTGGAAGCTGTCAACGAACATCACATCATCGAACTGATCATTAAAGACGCCGACGGGTTTCCGCGCGACCACGAAAATTTTCCGATCAAAATCGAAGGGCTTGGGGAGTACACCACCCACCATCTGGACGAAGAGGAGGCCGCCGTATTTCCCGCGGCCCGTCAGCTGTTCTCCGATGAGGATCTCAATACCCTCGGCAAACTTTTTGTCGAAGCCAAGGCCAAGCTGCTGGGCGTTGCGCTGCCGGAGGTGCCCGGCGGCATTTCGGTTTCGGCGGGCAAAGGCGGTAAAACCGCGGCGTACGGGCTGGGGATTGGCAGCCTGAAAAAATAGACTTGTTATGAGGCCCTCAAACGACCAGAAATTAATAAAGGAGAGGTGACGCTATGGATTTTTTGAAAAAAGAGCTGGCGCCAGTGCCCGCCGAAGCATGGATGGAAATCGATGCCCAGGCGGCCCGCAGCCTGAAAGCACTGCTTTCGGCGCGCAAAGTGGTCGATTTGACCGGTCCCATGGGAACCAACTTCCCCGGTGTGCCGGAAGGGCGTCTGGAGTACCCTAAAAAACAACCCAAAGACGGGCCGAAATACGGCATCCACAAGGTCCACCATTTGGTGGAGACGCGTATTCCCTTCGACCTGGACATCGAAGAATTGGACAACGTCGTCCGGGGCGCCAAAGATTTAAATCTGTCGAATCTCGAAGCGGCGGCCAAGAAAATTGCGCTCTTCGAGGAAAAGGTGGTCTATCACGGGTTGCCCGAAGCCAACATCAGGGGCCTTAAAATGTGCAGCGGTGCCGAATGTCTGACCATCGGCGCCAACCCCGAGCAACTGTTGGAAGCGGTCGCCGAGGGGGTAACCGGTTTTACGGGACGCTCGGTCGAAGGCCCTTACGCCTTCGTCGTCGGGCCCAAGTTATGGAGTCGGATGTCTTCTCATTTTCAGGGGTATCCGGTCAAGATGCAGGCGGAGAATATTCTGGGGGGTCCGGTGGTCCTCAGCCCCTATCTATCCGGCGAATTCGGGAATGAGGCCTATCTGGTCTCCACCCGCGGTGGGGATTTGGAGTTGATTCTGGGGCAGGATCTGGCCATCGGATATGAGGCCCATACCCAGGAAAAGGTCAAACTCTATTTCACCGAATCTTTCACGTTTCGGATTCTCGAACCGGCGGCGGTCATTCACTATACGGCCGGCTGACTATCCCGCTTTCCTCGGGAAAATGGCCTTCGCCCGCTCACGCCCAAGCGCCAGCTCGGATACGGTGCATATCCGAGCCGGCGCGTCCCCGCGAAATCAGTGACCGCCTGTCGGGAGCCGCTGAAGCAATTCATGTTTGTAAAATCGCGTCGCTTGGCCGGCGCCTGGTATGCGGGAGCCAGGGGGCAAAGGCGCCGAACGTGGAGGAGTTAATGACTGAACCGAAAAATTATCTGGTTGTGGGCGGCAGTTCGGGCATCGGCTTCGAGCTAACCCGCAGGCTGAGCGGCGATGGGCATCGCGTCACGGTTTTATCGCGCTCGCCAGGGCAATCGACCGAGTTGCCGGGAGTCCGCCATGTGAAATTCGATGCCACCCTCGACGAATTCCCTGCCGACGCGCTGCCCGATCGACTCAGTGGATTGGCCTACTGCCCCGGCACCATCCGCCTGCGGCCCTTCGGACGCCTGACCGAAGAAGATTTTCTGGCGGATTATCGGATCAATCTGCTCGGTGCTGTCAAGACGATCCAATCCTGCCTGGCCCCGCTGAAGAAAGCCGACCAGCCGGGGTCAATCGTGCTGTTCAGCACCGTGGCCGTTCAAACCGGCATGCCGTTTCATGCCTCCATTGCGAGCGCCAAAGGGGCGGTGGAGGGCTTGACGCGCTCTCTCGCCGCCGAGCTGGCGCCCCGGGTGCGTGTCAATGCCGTCGCACCGTCCCTGACCGACACGCCGCTGGCCGCAGCGCTGCTGACCGATGACGCCAAACGCCAGGCGGCCGCTGACCGCCACCCTCTCAAGCGGATCGGCACCTCCCGTGAACTCGCCGGTGTCGCCTGTTTTTTACTGAGTGACGCGGCATCTTGGGTCACCGGTCAGATCATCTCCGTCGACGGCGGCATGGCAGCCGTGCGCACTTTCAAATAGCGCAAGTGACGGTCTTGAAAAAATCCCTGCCTCTGCCCTGCCGTTGATTTCGAAATAGCTGCGGCGCGCGTCAAGTACGCTTCGCACCCCGATATTTGCGCGCCGCGACCCGGCGCGTTTTTCGAAACCGTCTGGTTTTGGACTTAAGGATCCATCAAACTTGTGTGAATAAGAGATTTTTCAAAAGTAGGGATTCTTTTGCCACGGCCGGCACTCCTTCATGGATGGTCGGAAAGGACGGGGAAAGCCCCAGATCCTTGAACACCAATCTAGGTTTGACGGCAATATTGCAGTTGTAGCTGCGGATGGCTCCCGGTGTCTCAAGGCCGGGATGAGGGCGGAACCGGCGCACGGGTGCGATGGCATAAGCGGCCGCAAGCGCTAGCCACTCGGGAAGAACCAGCACCCGAGCCCCGACGTGGTGGCGTCGCACCAGGGCCAGGAATTCGGACCAGGTCGCCGGCAGGTCGTCCCCCACCGGCAAGATGCCGCAATAGCCTTGCTGGGCGCACGCGATCATTAATTTTGCAGTATCGGCGACGTGAAGGTGGGAGAAGATATTTTTCCCCAACCCCGGCAAAATGAGAAGCCCCTTTCGAATTTGCTGAAAATAAAGATCCATCGCGCCGTAAACATGCGGCAACCGGATTGCCGAAAAGGCAATCCCCGAAGAAGCCGCAATCATGGCCAGCTCCCTTTCCGTGTCAAGCTTGATACGGCCGTAATCCAGAACCGGTCTGGGAATGGTTTTTTCATCCACCTGGGAGCGGTTATCCCCGTACACCAGAAGGGATGAACTGTACACGAAGGCCTTTACGCCATTTTTGGCGGCCGCTTTCATGAGGGTTACAGATCCGTCAAAAATCGTGGGTTTCAGGGAAGCGTAAGATTCGAAGGTGGCTTTCGCACCGAGATGAATGACGGCATCCACCCCTTTTACCGCCTGTTTCAGGCTGAGGTCATCCTGAAGGTCCCCGATCACCATTTCGATTTCGGGGTGTCTGATCACGCACCGATCCTGCAACAAGTCACGAACCATGAACCGCGGCCGGCAATCTTCCAGCACCAAACGCCTTGAAACTTCACATCCGATAAAACCGGATGCCCCTGTAACCAGTATTTTGGGTTTCATTGGCTCAAAACGTTTCCGAGATCCCGTCTGCAAAAATGATGTTGAAACTCCTTCGCAAGGCGGTTCGAATGCCCGCTACCAGGGTTTTGGCCGCATCGACCGCAACGTTTTTCAATCTGGGAGGGACCCGAATACGGCTGAACGCTATTTGTGGACTACCGGACTTGAACGCGTAAAAGAGGCTTTTAAGGGGCTTACCCGACGCTGGGACGCGGATATTTTTCCATTTCCACCGTTTCGGAATAAGGCTGGTGAAGGCCCTGAAAAAAAAAGCCGTCTATGGAGCCGTCACCTCCATATTCGGCTTTGTAGTAAAGGGCGTAGTCTTCGATTTTATTGGCGTCCCCAAGGGGATTTGAACCCCTGTTGCCGGCGTGAAAGGCCGGTGTCCTGGACCAGGCTAGACGATGGGGACTTGGAGGGTCGCTGGTGGGCCGTGCTGGACTCGAACCAGCGACTCTCTGCTTAAAAGGCAGATACTCTACCGACTGAGTTAACGGCCCGCTGTGGAAAACTGCTATTAACCGTATCCGGTTCGGATGTCAACCCAAAATTTGGGAAGAGCCTTATTTCCGCCAGAATTCGGGCACGAGCAGGATGAGGACGGTGTAGATCTCCAGCCGCCCGAGGAGCATGCACCAGATC
>JAABRJ010000048.1 GCA_011390985.1 Desulfobacteraceae bacterium | reverse complement strand
GCCCGCAGGTAATATTTCTCGTAGTCCTTGCCGAAGGTGCGGATGTCCATGTTGAAAATGGTGCAGTCCAGATCCCCGTGGATGTGCTCCTTGGCGATCATCGCCTCCTTGATGGCGTACATGCAGCAGACCGACGAACAGTAGCCGTTGCCGCAGCGGTTGGTGTCGCGCGAGCCCACGCACTGGATCCAGGCGATGCGCCGGGGCTCTTCACGGTCCAGGGGCCGCATCACGTGCCCGCGGTAGGGGCCCGAAGCGCTCAGGATGCGCTCGAACTCCTCGCTGGTGACCACGTTGGGGGAGCGGCCGTAGCCGAAATAATCCAGCCCGGAGGGATCGTAGCCCTCGCTGCCCGAGGAGAGAATCACGGCCCCGACCCTCAGGGCCGACTCCTTGATGCGGTCCGCGTAGCGCACCGCCTTGGCCAGGCAGATGTTTTCGCACAGCCCGCAGCCGATGCAGACCTTGGGATCGATGGCAAAGGCCAGCGGCACCGCCTGGGGGTATTCGATAAACGTCGCCCGCCGATCGTCCAGGTTTTTGTTGTAAGGGTTTACAGCGGTCACCGGACAGTGCCGCGCGCAGTCCCCGCAGCCGGTGCAGGCGGCAGAGTCGATGTAGCGCGGGCGGCTGGTGATGGTGGCGGTAAAGTTGCCGGGCTCGCCCTCGATGCGCTGGACCTCACTGTTGGTGATGATATTGATGTTCAGATGCCGGCCGACCTCGACCAGTTTGGGTGAGATGACTCACATGGCGCAGTCGTTGGTCGGAAACGTCTTGTCCAGCCGCGACATCATGCCGCCGATGGTCGGCGATTTTTCCACCAGGTAGACGTTGTAGTCCGAATTGGCCAGGTCCAGGGCCGCCTGCATTCCGGCGATACCCGCCCCCACCACCATCACGGATCCGCTTGTGTTGACTTTTTCCGCTTGCATGTTGACTCCTTCGTGTTAAAGCACGCCGAATACGGGTTTGCGATCGTGCATGCCCTTGAATTCCACCCGGTTGGTCTTCTCCAGGTCCGTCAGCAGGTAGGAAACCCGCATCAGTGCCAGCCCCGTGGCGGCGCTGATTTCGCGGACCGAAACAGCCCCCTCGCCGATGGCCAGGTAGATCAGGTTTTTCTGGTATTCACGCTCCAGGACGTCGTCCATGACCTTCTCCAGGCGCTCGGTCTCCCAGCTGCGGCCGTAAACGTCGCCGCGCCTAGTGATCCGGACCTCCTTGCCCGCCAGCCAGCGAACCACCTCGCTGTTCAAGGTCATCTCGGCGGCCCTCAACGCCAGGGGATAGGCCCCGGCGTCAAATGGCCCCTGCTGGACGATGGATTCGGTCACGGTTTTGACGATGTCGACGAAGCGCTGGGCCTCGGCCGACGACACCCATGCCAGGTGCAGGCGCCCCTCACCGATGCCGGAGAACTCCAGGAGCTTGCGGGCGAAGCGTATTTTTTTGTCGGCTTGAACATTACCTTCCAGGTAATGGCAGTCACCGAAATGTCACCCGGCCACCAATACCCCGTCCGCCCCGCGCTGCAGGGCTTGAACGACGAACAGCGGGTCCACCCGGCCGGAGCACATGACCCGCACGGTGCGGATCGAGGCGGGGTACTGGAAGCGCGACACCCCGGCCAGATCGGCGCCGGCATAGGCGCACCAGTTGCAAAGAAACGCCACGATTTTCGGTTCGAAGGCTGTCATCGGTTTTCCCTTCCGTCTCTGGGGTTGGCCCCGGGCCAACCGGTTTCACGTCGCTGTCGCAAACCCTCAGCCCACCGCGGCAATCGCGGCGATGATCTGCTGGTCACGGAAATGCAGCATGTCGATGGCCCGCTGGGGACAGGAGGCCGCGCACAGACCGCAGCCCTTGCAGGAGGCCGGAATGTTGCGCGCCCGCAGGCCCTTGCCCTCCACCGGCATCATCTCGATGGCGCCGAAGGGGCAGATTTCGGCGCACAGCCCGCAGCCGATGCATTTCTCGGCATCCACCTGGGAAACCAGCGGCGAAACCTTGACGGCATCCCGCGCGAGAACCGTGGTGGCGCGGCCGGCGGCTGCCAGGGCCTGGGCGATGCTCTCCTCCAGGGGCTTGGGGTAATGGGCCAGACCGCAGACAAAGATGCCGTCGGTGGCGAAGTCCACCGGCCGCAGCTTGGCGTGGGCCTCCATGAAAAAGCCCTCGGCTGTCAGGGGCAGTTTGTAGTGTTCCGCCAAGCGGGTCTGCCTGGGGGGTTCCACGGCGGTCATCAGGTTGAGGTAGTCCGCGGGAATGGCGAGTGAGCGCTGCAGGACCGGATCGAAGACCACCACCTTGAGCCGCTCGCCGTCGGCGCTGACCACCGGCTTGCGCTCCAGGCTGTAACGGATGAAGATCACCCCCATCTCGCGCGCCTGTTTGTAGAGCAGCTCAGCCTCGCCGAAAGTGCGGATATCGCGGTAGAGGATGTAAACCGCCGTCTGCGGGAAACGGCTGCGGATCCAAATGGCCTGTTTGACCGCCGAGGTGCAGCAGATCCGCGAGCAGTAGGGCCGCTTATCGTCGCGTGAGCCGACACACTGCACGAATACCACGCTCGCAGCCCCGTTCAGACGCTCGGGATGCTGCTCGAGGTCGTGCCAACGGGTCACCCGCGGGTGTTTTCCGTAGAGATATTCATCCGTCTCGGTGGCCTGGGCACCGGTGGCGATGATGGTGGCCCCGTGCTTGATGGTGCGTGCGCCCTCACCCGAGACCACCGTGGTTTCAAAGTTGCCGACGAAGCCCGAGGCCGCCGTCACTTCGGCGTTGCACAGCACCGTGAGATCGGGGTGCTGCTCCACCCGCGCGACCAGTTTCTCGAGAAAAAGCGGCACATCCTGTCCCTGGCGGGTGCTGCGCACATCGCGCGCCGCGCCGCCCAGGACCGCGGCTTTCTCGACAATCACGGTCGGAAAGCCCTGATCGGCCAAGCTCAAGGCCGCCGTCATGCCGGCCACGCCGCCGCCGACCACCAGGGCCGACTTCTCGATGGCTACTTCCAGATCGGGGATCGGCTCCAGCAGGGAGGCGCGCGCCACGGCCATGCGGATCAGGTCGCGGGCCTTGTCGGTGGCCTTGTCCTTGTTTTCAGAATGCACCCAGGTGCACTGGTTGCGGATGTTGGCCATCTCGAACAGGTAGGGGTTGAGCCCGGCGTTGCGCAGGGTTTCCTGGAAAAGGGGCTCATGGGTACGGGGGGTGCAGGCCGCCACGACGATGCGGTTGAGTTTCTGCTCCCGGATCACCCCGACCAGCTTCTCCTGGGTGTCCTGGCTGCAGGAAAAGAGATTATCCTCGGCGAAAACCACGTGCGGCAATCCCCTGGCAAACGCCACCAGGGCGGGCACATCGGCGATGCCGCCGATGTTGACGCCGCAGTTGCAGACAAAAACCCCCACCCGCGGGTCGTCGCCGCTGACCTCGCGCTCTGCGGGAAAAGAGGGCGCAGCGACCCGGCTGCCCCGCGCCGGGGTCAGGTGAACGGCCGCGCTGCACGCCGCCGCGCTGGCCTCGACCACCGACTGGGGAATGTCCTTGCACCCCTGGAGCACACCGGCGACGTAGATTCCGGGCCGTGATGTACTCACGGGCGCGAGATCGTCGGTGGCCACGAACCGGTGAGGATTGAGCGCCACACCCAGTTTCCTGGCCGTTTCAACCGCGCTCTCGGCCGGCTCCATGCCCACCGAAAGCACCGCCAGATCGAATTGCTCATCCACCAGGGCGCCTTCCTCGGTCACATACCGCAGGCTGAGGGTGCCGTCGGCGGCCGTTTCGGTGATGGTGTGCACCCGGGAACGGATAAAACGGACCCCTTGGGCTTTGGCGCGCGTGTAATACTTCTCGAACTCCTTGCCGTGGGTGCGCATGTCCATGAAAAAGATGGTCGGTTCGAATTCGGGCCCCAGGTGCTCTTTGGCGATTACCGCCTCCTTGATGGCGTACATGCAGCAAACCGAAGAGCAGTACTGGTTGCCGCAGCGGTTGAGATCGCGGGAGCCGACGCACTGCAGCCAGGCGATGCGTTTGGGCGCGCGGCCGTCGGAGGGACATGTCACGTGCCCGCCGGTGGGCCCGCCGGCGGACAGCAGGCGCTCGAACGCCAGACTGGTGACCACGTTGGGCAGTTTGCCGTGCTGGTAGTTGTCCAGCCCGGAGGGGTCAAAGGCCTGAAGCCCGGCCGTCATGATCACGGCGCCCACGTCGCGGCTGATCTCTTTGGCGGTGTCGTCAAAGCGGATCGCCTGGGTGGGGCAGATCTTCTCGCAGACCCCGCACTTGCCTTTCTTGAGCCAGATGCAGCGTCCCGGGTCGATGCTGTACTTCAGGGGCACCGCCTGGGGATAGGGCACGTAGATCGCTTTGCGCTTGGAAATCCTCTCGTTGAAGGCGTCCGCGGTTTTGGCGGGGCATTTTTCCGCGCAGGCGCCGCAGGCGATACACTTGTCCATGTCCACGTAGCGTGGCGATTGGGTGAGACTGACGTGAAAATTGCCCGCCTCGCCGGTGATGGCATTCACCGACGTCAGGGTGAGCAGCTCGATGTTCAGATGCCGGCCGACCTCGACCAGTTTGGGGGAGATAATTCACATCGCGCAGTCGTTGGTGGGAAAGGTCTTGTCCAGCTGCGCCATGGTGCCGCCGATGGCGGGGGATTGTTCCACGAGGTGGACGAAATAGCCTGATTCGGCCAGGTCCAGAGCGGCCTGCATCCCGGTGATGCCACCCCCCACGACCATTACCGAACCGGTAACCCCGCTGTTTTGCTTGAATGCGATGACCTTGTCGTTATCCATATGGTTCACCTTTTCTTCTGTTGTTCCTGCCGCCGTCGGTCACCCCGGCAACGGCCGTCGCCTAAAGTTCCTGTGCTGCGGGCGCGCCTAAACCCCCATTCCGCCGAGAATCTCGGGGAGCTTGTGCTCCCACCCGAGGGTGGAGATCAACACGCCGCTGTAACGTGCTTCGCGCAGCGCGATCACCGTTTCGGCTGCGACCCGGACGCATTCCCGGACCTTGTCCGGGGCCTTTTGCAGCCGTTGAATCAACGCCCCGGGGACAGCGACACTGGCCATGTGCCGCTGGAGGTAGCGCGCCATGCCGAGGGATTTGAGCAGCAGCACGGTGGGGATCAGGTGGACATCGAACTCCCTGACCCGCTGGCGGAAGGCCTCCAGCACGTTCAGATCGAACACCGGCGGGGTGACGAAAAAGCGGGCGCCGGCCTCGACCTTTTTGCGCATCTCCACCACTTCGCGGTCCAGCTCGTGCGACGGCGCGCCGCTGTTGACCGCCGCGCCCACCAGAAATTGCGGTGCACCGGCCAGCTCGACCCCGGCCATGTCCCGGCCGGACTGCAGGCTGCGGATGGCCCCCAGCAATTCCAGGAGTTGAATGTCGTAGACCGGCCGGGCTTCGTGGTGGTCCCCGAAGCTCGGCTCTTCGCCGCTGACCGCCATCACACCGCCCACCCCGCAGGCGCTCGCCCCGAGGAGATCCGCCTGCAGGGCCAGCCGGTTGCGGTCGCGGCAGTTGACCTGCATGATGGCATCCATCCCCTTGGCCTGAAGCAGCATGGCGCCGCTGAGGGAGCTCATGCGCATGACCGCATTGCTCATCTCCGGCACCAGAAAAGCGTCCACCGCCCCCTTGACCTTGGTTGCGGCGCCGACCATTGCAGACGCGTCCGCCCCCTTGGGCGGTTCCATCTCGGCGAGGACCACAAACGTTCCCGCGTCCAGTTTGCGCGCTAACTCCATGGATTTACCTCCTGAGTTGTCTGATGAAACCCGACCGTCCCGATGCTGCCGGGCCGGTGGGGCCAACATGAACCGCCAAGCACCCCGAAGCCGAGGCGCCCACCGATGATATGAGCCGAACGAAACCGTCGCCGTAACCCGTCTGTCCTTCGGGTTCAGCAAATTGCGTACCGGCTGTCCAATAATTGTGAGAAGGATTGTATTAGGTAAAATTTTCAGCATGTTCCGTTCACGATGGGCAGATGGCGAGGCGCGCTGGCCCAGCCCAAAACTATTCCATTTCGGCACATATTGAATAATTTAGCTATTGATTTCATTAACTTAAAACTTAATGTGCCATTTTGGCCTAATTTTCCGTCCGGCCTCCCCGGAAGCCGGCACGACCGCATCCGATATATTTTCTGGTTGTAATTCAAGAAAGTTACACAATTTACTTGATTCGTGTTCCATTTTGGCATAGCCTGCACTCGTCGGCGTCGCCCGCCAACCGGCCGCCCAACCGCCGAGAGGAACGTTATGGAAAACAGGATCATCGCCGTTGACGACGACCGGGATTTTCTGGAAATCCTGGGGATGCACCTGGTGGATTTCGGCTATCGCGATTTCCGGGTGGAGGAGGATCCTGAAAAAGCGGCGGCTCTCTTCCACAAGGGCGAGTCCTTCGACCTCGCCCTGATCGACATGCACATGCCCGAAATGGACGGCATGGCCCTGCTCGATCTCATCAAGACCACCAGCCCCGCCACCGAATGCATCATGGTCACCGCGGTCAACGAAGCGCGGGTGGCGGTGGAATGCCTGCGCAAAGGGGCCTATGACTACCTGGTTAAACCCATCCCCCGTGACGAGCTGCGCATCGCCATCGACCGCGCCTTGGAGCGCAAACGACTGCTGGACATCGTCGAGCTCAGCAAAAAGAGCCACCTGCCGGAGCTAAAGAACCCGGCTGTTTTCAGGGAGATCATCACCCGCTCGGCTTCGGTGCAGCGAATTCTCAAGGAGGCCGAGCTGCACGCCGCCACCACGGTGCCGGTCCTGATCACCGGCGAAAGCGGGACCGGCAAGGAACTCCTGGCGCGCGCAATCCACGAGGCCAGCCCGCGGGCGCGGTTTGCCTTCACCCCCGTCAACATGGCCTCCGTGAACGCCAATCTCTTCGACGCCGAGTTTTTCGGCCACACCCGCGGGGCCTTTACCGGCGCCGCCCAGGAGCGCGCCGGGTACCTGGAATACACTCAGCGGGGGACGCTTTTTCTCGACGAAATCGGCATCCTGCCCCTTGAGTTGCAGGGCAAACTGCTGCGGGTTCTGCAGGAC
>JAABRJ010000047.1 GCA_011390985.1 Desulfobacteraceae bacterium | reverse complement strand
CGCAGAGGAGAGGCCGATAACCAGCCCCGTTAAACTGTTGCCCCCCTGTGGGTTGCCGATCATTGGGAGAATAAACATCGGCAATACAGGCATGAAGATCATCCGGCCCATTGAGTTTAGAAACCGCAAGCATAACACCACGAGAACACCCGGCGCCGATAGCAGATGACGCCACCCGCTGAAAAATCCGGGGCGTTTTTTCCCGAATTGCGGCTTTACGAATCTCTCTTCGACACCGAAAAAGACCACTACGAATGCGATCGCCAGCAGTGCGGCGGTTACATGGAACACTGCCCGGTAACCGAAAACATCCGCCACGGTCCCGCCGATCACCGGTCCCAATCCGAGTCCTACTCCCATGCCGACCTGCAGGAGACCCATAGCAAAACCGACCTGCTCGCGTGGCACCGTGGCCGCCACCAGTGCATTGGCAGCACCAATGACGCCAGATACCATCCCTTGAATAGCCCGCAAGGCAACCAGCTGCTCGGCGGAGGCGGCAAAGGCCATCATTTCTACCAGTGCGGCACCCCCAAGCATGGCCCGCTGCACCATCAGCTTGCGCCCCCGCCGGTCGGAAAGCCAGCCCCAAAGCGGCGAGGCTATCACCATTGTAAAGGCCTGACCGGAGTAAACGAGGCCAACGCAAACCTCCACACTCAGGGAGGTCTGGGTTCCCAAGGATTTTACATAGAGCGGCAGAAATGGAAAAACACATGAAAACCCAACTACTGAGATCATCTGTGCGAATGCCATTATATAAAGCGTTCGCTTCCATTTGATTGTTGTCCTGGATCCTTCCAATTTCGGCATTGTCATCAATGGTTCTCTCTCTGAATCTTGCCGACTTGTTGGGAAGATACTATTTCGAGACCGGCCTTTATCAGGCAGCCAGGGATCTGTTGGATCCGGGTCATAGAGGAAAGCCTGACCAGAAGGGTCATCGTTCTCGCCCTGATCGGCCCGAACTGCTTTTCGGTAAGAATCATGCCGATCGCGCCCGGGCGATCGCGCTCATCGACGCCAATCTGGCCCACATCGAACGGGCGCTGGCGGCTTTTCCCGACGACGTTTACCTGCACACGCTGGCGGGCTATGCGGGGAAGAACGTGTATGTCAGTTCGGGCGGGACCGATCTGCTGAGTCCGGCGCAGCGGAAGAAGTGCCTGGACCGGGCACGGATGCATTTCGAGAGGGCGCTGAGGCTCAATCCCGATGACCCGGGCGCCGTCAACGGCAAGGGAAACGTGCTTTTCTACGAGCGCAAGTTAGACGAGGCCATCATGCACCACGAACGCGCCCTCAACCTCGCCGGCGGCTCGTATCCGGCCGCCGAGCACGATCTGAATCTCGTCATGCGGGTGAAAAACGGGGACGTTCCGTTTCCCGAGTAAAACACTTGCCGGCAGCCGAGCCAATCGCATTGCCGGGACCGTTGCGGCTGCTCAGAGTTCATTCCCAGCGGTGCTCCGACCCCAGTGAAGCAACACCGGCGCCGCTCACCCCTGCACCAGCTCGTAAACCTTCTCCAGGGCCGCATCCAGGTTTTCCGGCTGGGTGCCGCCGGCCTGGGCCATGTCCGGCCGGCCGCCGCCGCCGCCGCCGACCAGCGCGGCCACGGCCTTGACGATCTTGCCGGCGTGGAAACGTCCGGTCAGGTCCTTGGTGACGGCCGCGATCAATAGCGCTTTGGGACCGCTGGCGGCCCCCAGCACCACCACACCGGACTGCAGCTTTTCCTTGAAGCGGTCGGCCAGCTCGCGCAGCGCCCCGGGGCTGTCGACGTTTACGCGGCTGGCCAGGACCTTGACGCCGTTGATGGTGCGCACCTCTTTTTCGGCGTCCGAGGCTGACACGCTGGCCAGCTGGCCGTTTAGCCGTTCGACTTCTCTTTCAAGGGCCTTCTGGCCGCTGAGCAGGCTTTCGATCCGTTGCAGCACTGCGTCGGGTTTGTCTTTCAGGAGGCGCGCGGCATTCTGGACGATGTGCGCCTGCTGCTGCAGATGGCGGACGGCCGCGGCGCCGGTGAGGGCCTCGATGCGGCGCACCCCGGCCGCCACACTGGTTTCCGCAACGATTTTAAACAGGCCGATGTCACCGGTGCGCTCGGTATGGGTGCCGCCGCAAAGCTCCTGGCTGAAGTCGGCCAGTGAGACCACCCGCACGCGGTCGCCGTATTTTTCTTCGAAGAGGGCCATTGCCCCCGATTTGAGAGCCTCCTCGGCCGCCATCTCCACCGTCTGGGCCGCCAGGTTTTCGCGGATTTGGTCGTTGACCAGGGTTTCGATGCGGTCCAGGGCTGCGGGGTCCACCTGGGAGAAGTGGGTGAAGTCGAAGCGCAGGCGATCGGCCGCCACCAGCGAGCCGGCCTGCCGGACGTGGTCGCCCAGGACCTGGCGCAAAACGGCGTGCAGAATATGGGTCGCCGTGTGGTTGCGCGCCGTGGCGCGGCGGCTTTCGCCGTCCACCGTCAGGGTCACCGCGGCCCCCTTGGCCAAGGTGCCGGAGGTGATTTGGCCCATGTGGATGATCACCCCGGTGGGGTCTTTGGCGGTGGCGTTGACGACCATCTCCAGTTGCGGCGCGGTAATTTTGCCCTGGTCGCCGACCTGGCCACCCGATTCGCCGTAGAACGGGGTCTCGCTGGCAACCACCTCGACGGTTTCACCCGTCCGGGCGCTTTGGACTTCCTCGCCGTCGCGCACGATCAGCAGCACCCGTGCGTCGCACGAAAGCCTGTCGTAGCCCACGAAGCGCGGGGTCACGCCCTGGGCCGAGAGGCTGCGGTAGGCCGCGCTGATCTTGGTGAAGGCGGTCACCGAGCGCGATTTTTCGCGCTGCTTGGCCATCTCGTGCTCGAAGGCCTCCATATCCAGGGTCATGCCCTGGTCGCGGACCACGTCGCGCACGATGTCGACGGGGAAGCCGAAGGTGTCGTAGAGCTTGAAGATCACCTCACCGGGGACGCTGTCGACCCCCTTGGCGCGCAGCTCGGCGAGGGTGTCGTTGAGGAGCTTCAGGCCGTGGTCCAGGGTTTCGGAAAAGCGCAGCTCCTCGTTGGCGATGACGTTGGTGATAAACGCCCGGGCCTCGCCCAGCTCGGGGTAGGCGGTCTTCATGATGTCGAAGACCACCCCGGCGGTTTCGTGCAGAAACGGTTTGAGCAGCCCGATGTTGCGGCCGTAGCGGATCGCCCGGCGCATGATGCGCCGCAGGACGTAGCCGCGGCCCTCGTTGGAGGGCAGGACCCCGTCGCCGATCAGGAAGGCCGTGGCCCGGCTGTGGTCGGCGATGACCTTCATCGCCACATCGGCCTCGGCCGAGGCGCCCAACTGTCTGGCGGTCAGCTCCTCGACCTTGCGGATGATTGGCAGGAGCAGGTCGGTCTCGTAGTTGGAGGGGGTGTTTTGCAGGATGGAGACGATCCGCTCAAGCCCCATGCCGGTGTCGATGCTGGGTTTGGGCAGGGGGGTCAGCCTGCCGTCGGCGTCCCGGTTGAACTGCATGAAGACCAGGTTCCAGATTTCCAGAAACCGGTCGCACTCGCACCCCAGCTTGCAGTCCGGCTTCCCGCAGCCGTGGGCCGCGCCCCGGTCGATGTGGATCTCGGAACAGGGGCCGCAGGGACCGGTGTCCCCCATGGCCCAGAAATTGTCCTTTTCACCAAAGCGCAGGATCCGCTCCGCCGGCACCCCGATCTGACGGTGCCAGATGTCAAAGGCTTCGTCGTCGTCGAGATAGATGGAAACCCACAGCTTGTCGACGGGCAGGCGATAGCCGTTGGTGAGCAGATCCCAGGCAAAGGCGATGGCCTTCTCCTTGAAGTAGTCCATGAAGGAGAAATTGCCCAGCATTTCGAAGAAGGTGTGATGCCGGGCGGTGTAGCCCACGTTTTCAAGATCGTTGTGCTTGCCGCCGGCCCGCACGCATTTCTGCGAGGTGACGGCGCGCACGTAATCCCGTTTTTCCTCCCCGAGAAAGGTGCGCTTGAACTGGACCATGCCCGCATTGGTGAAGAGCAGGGTGGGGTCGTCCTGGGGGACCAGGGAAGAGCTGCGCACCACCCGGTGCTGGTGTTTGGCGAAA
>JAABRJ010000046.1 GCA_011390985.1 Desulfobacteraceae bacterium | reverse complement strand
GTGCCTCGTTGCCTGTCATGGGTCGCTCCGTTGCTGGTTTCGTTGAGTTTCAGGGGCCCGGGGTGGCTCTCACCCGGACCGCTTGCCCCCGCAGCGGCCGGCAAGGCCGGATCAGACGGCCGCCGGTGCGGCATCGGTCGCCTGGGGCGCCGGCGCCAGCAATCCCATGGCGGTTTTGACCCGGGTCTGGATGATGTGGAAGATGTCGGGGTTGTCCTGCATGAAGCGTTTGACGTTCTCCCGGCCCTGGCCGATGCGCTCCCCTTCAAAGGAATACCAGGCGCCGCTTTTTTCGATAATCTCGCTGGCCACCCCCATGTCCAGGAGGTCGCCGGTCTGGGAGATGCCTTCGCCGTACATGATGTCGAATTCCGCCTCCTTGAAGGGCGGGGCCATCTTGTTTTTGACGACCCGCACCTTGGTGCGGTTGCCGATCACTTCCTGGCCGTCCTTGATGGCGCCGGTGCGTCGGATGTCCATGCGCACCGAGGCGTAGAATTTGAGCGCGTTGCCGCCGGTGGTGGTTTCCGGGTTGCCGAACATCACCCCGATTTTCATGCGGATCTGGTTGATGAAAATCACGGCCGTGTTGGTTTTGCCGATGGTGCCGGTCAGTTTGCGGAGGGCCTGGCTCATCAACCGGGCCTGGAGACCCATGTGGGCATCGCCCATTTCACCTTCGATTTCAGCCCGCGGTACCAGGGCCGCCACCGAATCGATCACCAGGATGTCGATGGCGCCGCTGCGCACCAGCATGTCGGCGATTTCCAGCGCCTGCTCCCCGGTATCCGGTTGGGAGACCAGCAGTTCGTCGCAGTTGACCCCCAGCTTGCGGGCATAGACGGTGTCCAAGGCGTGCTCGGCATCGATGAAGGCGGCGATCCCGCCCAGTTTCTGGGCCTCGGCCACGGCGTGCAGGGCCAGGCTGGTTTTGCCCGAAGATTCAGGGCCGAAGATTTCTGTGACGCGCCCCCGGGGGATTCCGCCGATGCCCAGCGCCCGGTCAAGGGCCAATGAACCGGTGGAAATGGTGGGAACATCGACGATCGGGCGGCTGCCCAGCCTCATGATCGATCCCTTGCCGAACTGGCGTTCGATCTGGCTGATGGCGGACTCCACCGCCTTTTCCTTCTCCTGGGTGTCTTTCATATTGCCTCCTGGTCGGTTAAACGCATGATTAAGGGCGCCTCCCCCAGCCGGGTGTAAACCGCCCCGCCGGGGCGCAGCTCGCTTTGAAAAAAGGTGACACGATCCACCCTGAAAGCCGGTGAAGTCCACGGCCCCAGCGCCTGCAGGGCCGCCAGCAGGTCTGCCGGCCTGACCCGCCCCTTGAACCGCCCAAGGGTCAGGTGGGCCTTGAAGGGCCGCGCTTCGGGCGGGAAGCCGGCGGCCGCCAGGGCCTGCGCCACCGACTGCTGGAGTGCGAAGAGCGCCGGGACCTGCCCGCTCAGACCCGCCCAGACGACCCGCGGCGCTTTGATGCCCGGAAAAACACCGGCGCCCCGGGCCGCGATCCAAAAGGGGGCGGCGGCCGCGGCCGCCGACCGAAGCGCCGGACCGACGCGCGCGAGATCCGCCGGGGGGATCTCGCCGAGAAATTGAAGCGTCAGATGGATATTGTCCGGCTTGACCCAGCGGATATCGAAATGATGCGATTTCAGCTGTTCCTGGGCCGCTTCGAGGGCCCGGCGGACGTTTTCCGGCAGATCCACGGCGACGAAGGCTCGGATGGGCTTTGCGTCGGTTCGGGCCCCTGAATGATCAGCTGTTTTTGGCATTCTGTCAATCGCCGGCCGGGGCCTCACCCCCCCCAAACGGCCAGCAGCAGGCGGCAGCCGAGGTTGGCGATCCCCCCTGCGATCAGGTCGTCCAACACGATCCCGCTTCCGCCGCTTAGCCGCTTTTCGACCCAGCCGATGGGAAACGGTTTGGTGATATCCAGGATCCGGAACAAAACGAACCCGGCGGCGGCCGAAAAAGCGGTGAACGGAAGCCCGCTGAAGGTCACCAGCATCCCGGCGATCTCATCGATCACGATGCTGCCCGGGTCCTGGCGCTGGAGCAGGCGCTCCGCGGCACCCGCCAGCCAGACGGCCGCCGCGATGGTCAAAACCGTGGCCGCCACGGCCGTCGGGCGGTCCAGGCGCGAAAAAAGCCAGCACAGCGGCAGGGCCGCAAGCGAACCGAAGGTGCCGGGGGCAAACGGCAGCTTGCCGGCATAGCAGCCGGTTGCCAGAAAGATGACGATGCGCTCGGCCGATGACATGGCGGGTGTCCTACCGATCGGCTGTTTTTTTGTCAATCTTCAAATCCGGGGCCCGGCCATCCGCCGCGGCCCGTTGGACCAGCTCGTAAACCCTTCTCAGAGGGGTGGCCGTTCGGCGCGCGACCTCGCGGCAGACCTCGTATTCCGGGGTGAAGCGCTCCCGGCCGTCGGGGTCCAGGATGCGCTTGACCGGCAGCCGACCGAAAAGGGTTTCGACGCTGACCGTCTCCCGAAACAGGCTGTGGCGTTCCACCGTGTGGCAGCGCACGCCGGTGGAGGTGGTTTCGCTGAGCAGGCGCTGAACCACGGCCTCCCGGCGCGACGGCGGGCAAAGGACCTGCACCAGGGTTCCCGGCCGGTTTTTCTTCATGTAGATCGGGGTCCAGAAAACGTCTAGGGCGCCGTCGGCGAAGAGCTGTTCCATGAGGTAGCCGAAAATCTCGGGGTTCATGTCGTCGATCCCGGTCGCCACCATCAGGAGTTGCTGCGGGGCATCGGCCGGCCGGGTGCCCACCAGGACGCGCAGGAGGTTGGGCCGGCCGTCGCTGCTTTTTTCCCCGGCGCCGTAGCCCGCATCGCTCAGGCGCATTTCCGGCGGGGCGCCGAAGTCACCCGCCAGGGCCGCGACGATGGCCGCCCCGGTGGGCGTCACCAGTTCGGCGTCGAGACCGCTGCCGTAAACGGGGACCCCCTTCAATATTGCAACCGTTGCCGGGGCGGGGAGCGGCAGCCATCCGC
>JAABRJ010000045.1 GCA_011390985.1 Desulfobacteraceae bacterium | reverse complement strand
CGGACGGAATCCGCCAGCCCGAAAAGCAGACCGATGAAAAAGCACCCCGCGAGGTTGACGATCAGCGTCCCCCAGGGCAAGTTTGTACCCCAGATCCTGGCCGCCAACAACCCGATGCCGTAGCGGCTCGCAGCCCCCAGGCTCCCGCCGCACATCACCAACGCTGGTTTTTTCAGCATCGGCAGCACCCCCCAACCCTCTTCCACCATCGCGTACAAAACATCCGCGACCGCGGTGTTCAAAGCAATCAGAGGTTCGACCCACTCTCCCATTGGCCCTCAATTCCCAGCAATTACGAAACAAACACTGGGCAAGCTGCCAGCAGCCCCACCCTGGAAGCAAACCACCGTTCGACCGCCGACCCCCTAACACCGCACCACGATCACCGTACAGTGGGCGTAACTCAGGACTCTTTTGGCCACCGAGCCCAGCAGCCATTTCTGCAGCAGGCTCTCCCCGCGATGCCCCATCACGATGGCATCCACCCCGCGCTCGTCGGCCAGGTGAACGATCTGTTCGGCCGGATGGCCCACCCGCACCTCGAAATTTGCTTGAACACCAGCGGCGGCGGCTTGCGCCCGCATGCCGGCGAAGCGGGACTCAAAATAGTCGGTGGCGTGCTCCAAGGCAGCCTGCAACTCGACATCGACCGCCGGCTCCGCCGGCCGGGCGACGGAGAGTACGCTCAGCGCCGCCTTGTACTTGGCGGCCATGTTCAAACCGAAGTCGAAGGCCTTTTGCGACTGGCAGGAACCATCGTAGGCAACCAGGATATTAGCGATCATGGGCGGTGTCTCCTTTTTCCAGAGAAATTGGGGCGGCTTTGATTTGTCGCCAAGCCGGTTTTTGCGGAGCCGCGCCCCTCAGCAGATGCCTCGGCAGAAAGAAGGCATTGGCGATCAGCGTGGGAACCACGGCGCTGGCAACAACGGCCGCGATCAGAAAGGAATACTGGGAGGTGTCGATGATGTTGTGGGACAGGCCGAACAGGGCCGAGATGCTGCCGAAGGTCAACCCGGTGGACATCAGCAGGGTCGTGTACATGCCTTCTTTCCCCGGGCTTTTATAAAACTTGGTGACCGGATAAACGGCGACCATTTTCGTGGCCATTTTGGCCAGCAGCAGTGCCAGGAAAATGGTGGGCCCCGCGATCAGGGCCGGCACCGAAACGAAAGACCCCGCGCGGATGAAATAAAACGGCGTCAGCAAACCGAACGTCACGGTCCTCAGACGGCGAATCAGAACATGGTCCTTGCCGACGGTGCCGGCCAGGACCATGCCGATCAGATAGGCCGGCAGGACCGCTTCACTGTCGGCCCAACTGGCCAGGGCGCCCATGCCGAAGAGGCACAGCAGCAGGAACTTGGTTTCCAGCTCGGATGGCCGGTTGCCGTATTTTTTGAAAAAGCGGGGCGTAAGGTAGGGCAGCAGGACAAAAATGACGACGCTTGTGCCGACAAAAATCAGGGTCTTGTGGGTAAAAGGGGCAAAGATCAGGCCCAGGGCCAGCACGGTGCCCAGATCGTTGATGAAACAGCCCGCCAGGACGGTTTTGCCGAAGGTGGTCTGGTTCAGACCGGTTTCCAGCATGACGGCATAGACGACCGCCACCGAGGTGGTGGAAAGCGCCACCCCGGCGATCCAGCTCGCCCGGCTGTCCCAGCCCAGCCAGTAATAGGCGACGGCCGCACACCCCAGAAAAGGCGCGACGAACCCCGCGATGCCCAGTGCCGTGGCTTCCTTCCACTTGCGCTTGAAGACCTCCGGGTCCAATTCGGCACCCGCCAGGAAGGTCAGGACGATGGCCCCGGTGCCGGCCAGAAACTTGATCCAGGGTTCATGCGCGCCCAGAATCGTACTGCTGATCAGGGCCCCGATGACCAACTGGGCCACGGTGCCCACGACGATCTCGGAAAGGGCCGTGGCGATCCGCAGCCAGATGGAGAGCATGGTCGCCGCCAGCGCCAGGCCCAACCACAGGGTTGCCAGAAACCAGGTTTCGGTCATGGAGATCTCCTTTCGCCCCAGTCATGTGGGATAGTGCGTGGGCTTGAATTGCCTTTCTTTGGGAGGCTTCGCCCATGGCCGCGAAATATCTCCCGGTCATCGGCGTTGTGATTCTGTGGCCCGCATCAACAGTGCCATCGGATCACCTCAGCGGATTGCCGAAGACCGCCGCCGCTCCAAGCTCAGCCGCGATCTCCAGCAGCCGGTTGTACTTGGCGATGCGCTCGCTGCGGCAAGCCGAACCGGTCTTGATCTGCCCGCCCCCCATGGCCACGGCGAAATCGGCCATGAAGGCATCCTCGGTTTCACCCGAGCGGTGGGAGATCACGTATCCCCACCCGGCTTTGCGGCACAGTTCGATGGCTTGAATGGTTTCCGTCACCGTGCCGATCTGGTTGAGTTTGATCAGCACCGAATTTGAGCACCTCTCCTGGATGCCGCGTTCGATGAACTTCGTGTTGGTGACGTAGATGTCGTCGCCGACGATCTGGACCCTGTCGCCCAAGGCGGCGGTGTGCGCCCGGAAGCCGTCCCAGTCGTTTTCCGCCAGCCCGTCCTCGATGGAGACGATGGGGTACTTCCCGACCCACTGCGCATAGAGCGCGGTCATCGCATCGCTGGTTTTGCGGCCTTGACCGGACTTGGCCAGGTCATAGCGGCCTTCCCCATAAAAGGAGCTGGCCGCCGGGTCCAAGGCGATGGCCACGTCCCGACCGGGCTGGTAGCCGGCGGCCGCGATGGCCTCGACGATCAGCTCGCAGGCCTCCTCATTGCTTTTCAGGTTGGGGGCGAACCCGCCCTCGTCGCCGACGGCGGTGGCGTAACCTTTTTTTGCCAATATCTTTTTGAGCGCATGGAAGGTTTCCGCGCCGTAGCGCAGCGCCTCGGCAAAACTCGGGGCCCCCAGCGGCATGACCATGAACTCCTGGAAATCCACGCTGTTGTCGGCATGCTTGCCGCCGTTCAAGATGTTCATCATGGGCACCGGCAGACGCACGGCGCCAGGGCCACCCAGATAGGCGTATAGGGGCAGTTTCGCGGCCATGGCGGCCGCGCGAGCCACCGCCATGGATACGCCGAGCATCGCGTTGGCGCCCAACCCGCCCTTGTTCGGCGTGCCGTCCAGTTCGATCATCAGCCGATCGATGGTGGCCTGATGCGACGGGTTCAGGCCGACGACCTTGGGCGCGATGCGTTCGTTGACGTTCTTAACCGCCGTCAGAACACCCTTGCCGTTGTATCGCTGCTGGTCGCCGTCGCGCAGTTCGACAGCCTCGTTTTCACCGGTCGAGGCCCCCGAGGGTACCGAGGCGGATACCCTGATACCGTTATCCAGGCTGCAAAAAACCCGTACCGTGGGGTTGCCGCGCGAATCGAGAATCTCCATGGCGGAAACCGTTGTGATCATTGGCATCATGGCCATCCCTCCTTATGGTTGTCGTTTCACGGTTAATTGCGGTTCATCAGCCCGCCGGGCGCCACATCCGGCAGAACAGGTCTGAAAGATACAGTCAGCGCTTGCGGACCAGGACAAGGTTCCGGTAAAATCCAAAAGCAATTGCGTCAGTACCAAGGTCCCCCTGCCGGGTATCTCCACCTGAATGCCGACATGGTTTGTATCCATTCTCGGATCTCCTTTGGGCGTGTTGTTTGCAGCGCATTTTTGAAAACCGCTGAACAAACAAAAATGCGACGTTGGATTGGCGTGTGGGCCTAACCTTCCGGCAGACCCGGGAAAACCTTACGCACCGGGTTCCGGCTGCGAACCACAGGGCGTTTCAGAGGCGACCGCCGGGGCAAATCCGGAACGTAAAAGGGCCAAATCGGCTTTCATCGCTTCCAAGGCTGCGAGGTGCGCGCCAATGCGGACCACTTCCGGTTTGACGCTTCCGCCGTGGGCCTGTCGCCGGGCGTGCGCCGCCTGCATCGCCCCCTTGGTGACCGCAACGGTTTCGTCCAGACGCTCCCAAGTCCTGCGGGCAAAACCGGCAAAGGAGATGTTCAGGTTTTGAAGGGTGGACCAACGGATATTTTCAACATTGCGCCGCACCAAGCCCTCCAGACGTTGATCCATGGATTGGAGCAGCGGCAGCGGATCGGTATTCCAGGAGCTCAATACCCAATAGGGCCTTCTTTTAACTTCCAGACTCTCTTCCTTCGTCAGAGGCTTGTAGGGAACGCTGAAAAGGTCCGCGGCGGTCTGGCGCAGGGTTTCCACCAGCTGGGAAAGGCGCTGTTCGTGAGGTTCCAGGCACTCCATCAGGCGTTCTTTTACGCGTTGATTGAGCGCCTCCCGCTGCTGCTCGAAAAAGTCGGGGATTGCCTCCGCCCAGGCCTTCTGAATACTGGTCTTTGTGGACTGACCGGCGCTTCGCGAAACAGGCCCGCGATCCATGATTTCCTTCAAGAATTGTTCGGCTTCACGGTACAGGTCGCGGGCTTGTTCTTCCACAAGGGCCAGAACCCTCTTTTTATCGCCATCCAGAACATCCTGGATCAGTCGGCGGTCGCCGGCGGCCTGTTTCAGGCTTTGTTCAAATGTGATGATTTTCTCTTCCAACTCCTGCTTGGGCAGCTGCAAGGCCCGCATTGCAATGCCGGCTTCCATACAAACGTTCTCAATCACCCCCAGGGCTCTGTGGGAGATAACTTCCATCAAGGCATTGAACTTTTCCCGGGCCAGAAATTCCACCAGGAAGGATTCCAGTTGCGCCATGCCGCTGGCCTCCCACTGGCCGGGATCTGCCGCTGCTTTTGCCTCCAGGCCGTTGCGCGCCGACACGCAAAAAACGGGAAACTGCTCTTTCCACCCCCCCTCCTCGGACAGGACGCGTTTGTAAAAGGACAGCACCTCCTTAACTTCCCCGTCATCCAGGTAATCGATTTTGTTCAATACGAAAAACAACCGCGGCACTTTTTCTCTGACCTGGCGCAAAAATTCAACTTCCACTTCGGTGATGGGGGGGTCTGCTGAAAAAAGAAACAGGGCCGCATCGCATTGCTGCAAAAAATTCAGTGTGACCAACGTGTTATGCCGATAGGTGGAGCCAATTCCAGGTGTGTCGATCAACACGACGCCGCTGGAAAGAATGGGGGCCGGAGAGTCCACATGAACTTCGACGATGCCGAGCCGGTTTTGCGGGTTGCCCTTTTCCGTGACGAAATCAGCCAAGTAGGCGCATCTCTCGCCGCTACCCGCACCGCTGAATTCATCCGGCGGGCGGCCATTCTGATATAGCACCCTTATTTTGGGAACCTCTCCGAACTGGATGAAAGTCGGCGCAGCGGTCAAAGGAACGACTCCCATCGGCAGTATCGGCTCGCCCGTCAGGGCGTTGAGCAGCGTGCTCTTGCCCCGCTTGAACTGGCCGAGAACCGCCAAGTGGAAACGACCTTCGGAAAAGCGGTTGCTCAAATCGCTTATTTTTTGGCTGTAATGAACGAATTCCGGCCCGATATCTGAGATGCTTTCGGCCGCTTTTGCCAACAAAGCCACGAGCGGCGATTGGTGCTTGCCCGTTGGCGACGCTGCTGCAGTTCGGGTCATCTCTCCCCCCTGGTGAGATCGCAGAGCTTCCTTGTGAAAAACACGCGAGGTTTGACAAGGCCCCCGGAGCGCTCAATAAAAAAACCGCCTGCGGGCATGCCTTGCTTGAACCCCACCGCACATTACTGCCGGTAGGAGTCATCAGCCCAGCCCGGGCGGTTATAAGGGGGACCCCATCCCCAAAACTAGTCGATATTTGAGAGACACCATACCTGGACTATGTGCAAAAAACAAGTCAAAACGACTGACCAAGTTCACCGTTTGAAAGGGCCAAGCCTTGCAGATGTGTCTTGGCCGGGGAATCACAGCGCTTCGCGTCCCCCCCTGGTCGCGTTTCCGGATGCCCACACGGCGGTCAATGCAGCCCGCCAAATCCATCACCTTGACTATGTCCAAATAGAATGGCGCACCGGCCGATGGGATACCCTCCAGCCAATTTTTCCTTCTTCATGCTTGAATGGAATGGAGGCCTTCTGCCACCAAGCGGACGGCGGGCACATCGACCTTTAAGATCAGGGCAGGCGAAAAACGGCGTATCGGGCTGCGTGGTTGGTTCGGGCAAAGGGTGCCGGGCAGGGGCTCATCTCTCCTCCCGGAATTTTTTGAGCCGTGCGGCAATCCGCCACTTTTTCATCAGGGCCGCGGTTTCCGGCGGGACCAGGTGGGTCCAGGGCCGGCCCTGGACCATCGCCTTGCGGATGGTCTTGGCGCTGATGCCTTTTTCTTCGGGTGAGACTTCCCGGAGCACATGGATCTTCAATCCCAGCGACTGGAAGTAATCCCGTTTGCGTCGCCCCCAATCGTCATAGATGCTGAGGAAAAAGACGGCCTTCAGGGGAACATAGAACCGGTAGCGCTCGGGCAGATTGATGGGCAGGGGGACCACCGAAAGCGATTCGGCCGCGACCCCACGGGCCTGCAGGACCGCCTGCAGCATGCGGTAGCGCTCGTAGTAGGTCAGGGGATTGGCCAGCGGGTCGCTTCGGCCCGGGTCCGCTGCCTCCGATCGGGTCGACCAGGGGTCGGGGTTGGTGATGCCCACCACCAGGTGGCGGCAGAGGGCTTTGCCGGCCAGAAGATACCGGAGATGATCATTGTGAAGCACCTGGAAGCGGCCGTGGATGACGCCCACCTCCCAGGGGCGGCGCTGTTTTTTCATATGCAGTCGCCCTTTTCCAATTCAACCCGGACCGGCGGCGCGTGCCTTGGGGGGGTGCATCACGGGCCGGGATCCAGCCTGAAGGGCTCGGAAAGCCCCGGCCAGTATGGCTGGTCCACGGGGGAGTCCATCAGGCCCTGCAGTTTGGCCCGATCCAGGTGGTTTAAAATCAGATACATCAGCTCCCGGCCCCGCACCGGCCCCAGCCCCCCGCCGGCGGCGCTGATCTCATCGAAAGCCTGCACCCGGTCCCGGCGGACCCCGGGGCCGCAGAAGGTCAGCGGCACCGATTCCCCCGAGTGGATCAGGGGGCCCGCGCTGGGGGTCGAGTGGTCGGCGGTTGCGATGATCAGGACCTCCGGGTCCGCCAGCAGTGGCGCGATGGCGCGGCCGATGCCGCGGTCCAGCGATTCGAGGACCCGCTT
>JAABRJ010000044.1 GCA_011390985.1 Desulfobacteraceae bacterium | reverse complement strand
AGGCGTTGATCCGTTTGAAAAGATCTGGTTCCATCATGTTTTTTTTGGGCTTCGGCTTTACCCCGCCGGGAAAAGGGGAAAGGGGGCGGGTTGCGCCTTAAACACGATCCCGGGCAAGCTGCTCGAGATCGCTGCGCAGCGCCTGGGCCGCTTCGGCCACACCGTCAAAGCTGCCCCGGCGGGTGACATCCTCGATGAAGCGGGCGGTGTTGGAAAAGTTCACCAGGCCGATATTGCCGGCCGCCCCCTTGAGGGAGTGGGCTGCAAAGAGGCCTTGGCGCGAATCCCCGGTGGCGATCGCGGCAGCCAGCTTTTCCAGGTCGGCCCGGCTGGTTTCCACGAACAGATCGAGCAGTTCCAGATAATCCTCTTCATCCAGGCCCAGATCCTCGGCTATGGCGCTGATATTCATGCGGTCTCCTTCTGAATCGAAATGCGATGCTGGCCGAAACGTTCAGTGGTTTTATCGACCCCGCCAAATCTTTCCTTGAGATGGGCGCGCCGCGAACTTGGCGAGCATTGACGGTTCCGCAAAAAGGACCGCAGGCAGGGGAATGGGCTTGATTTTTTGAGGCAAAAGGAGCAGATATGGCCTTCCGCAGGAAAGCGGCGCGCAGCCTGCGGAGGGCGCGGCGGGGCCGCTATCACCGGTTGAAGGGACGACTCTGGGCGACAGGAAATCCGATGGCAGAAGAGACTGAAGTTGAACGGGCGGCTTTTTCGCAAAAAATGATCGCTATCTTAAACGGCGGTGCGCTCAATCTGGCGATGGCGATCGGCTACCGCACCGGGCTGTTTGACGTCCTGGCAGGCCTGGAGCGCCCGCAGCCGGCGGCGGCGATTGCCGCAAGCGCCGGGCTGAACCAACGCTATGTCCGCGAATGGCTGAACGTCATGGCTACCGGCGGGATTGTCGAGCTGACCGCTGCAGATCACGGCGACAGCCTATACCGCCTGCCGACGGCGCATGCGGCCTTTCTGACGCGGGCGTCGGGAAACCGCAACCTGGCCGTTTACACCCAGGAGATCCCGCTGCTGACCACCTGCGCCCTGGAACCGGTGCTGGCCGGTTTCAAGAGCGGCTGCGGGGTCCCCTACGACCGCTACCCGGCGTTTCAGGCGTTCATGACGGAGCTCTCGGACGCCAAACACCGTGATGTCCTGGTCGACCGTTTTCTGCCATCGGTGGACGACGGCCGGCTGGTGGCCCGTCTGCAGCAGGGGATGCGGGTCTGCGACCTGGGCTGCGGCGAAGGCCTGGCCGCCCGCCTGATGGCCCGCGCTTACCCCCGCAGCCGCTTTTTGGGGCTGGACGTTTCAGAGGCAGCCATCGAGACGGCACGCCAAGCCGCCGCCGCTGAAGGCCTGGAGAACATCACCTTCGAGGTCCGTGATGCCGCCCGACTCTGCGAAGATGAGGCCCTGCGGGGGACCTGCGACTATGTGCTGGCCTTTGACGCGATCCACGATCAGACCCGCCCCCTGGAAGCCCTGCGGGGAGTGCATCACCTCCTCGCCCCCGGCGGCGTTTTTTCCATGATCGATATTGCCGCCGAAACCGAACTGGCAGAAAACCTCGACCATCCCATGGGGCCGTTCCTTTACACGGTCAGTCTGATGCATTGTATGCCGGTGGGGCTTGCGGACGGCGGTGCCGGCCTGGGGATGATGTGGGGGCGGCGCAAGGCGCTGGAAATGCTTGCAGCGGCGGGATTCGAGCAGGTGGCGGTGGTCCCCATGGCGCACGATCCGTTCAACCGCCATTTTTTCTGCCGCAGGTAGCGCCGAGCAGCCCGGGAAATGCGCCATGCCTGGAGGTGCGGGCTTCAGGTGTGCGACTGAACCTCGCGCAGCTTTTCCCACTCCCGCTCGAGCGGCGCGAGTTCGTCCTCACGGCCCAGATCCTGCAGCCGCCTGCGGAGCTTTTCGACCTCCTCCTCAAGCCGCGGCAGCACCTCCTTGAGCAGCTTTTCACGGGCCTCACGGCCCTGCTGCTGCAGTTGGGCGACAAGGTCGGCGACCTGCTGTTCCAGTTTGCGGACGGCCTCGCTTTCGGGAATACGGCGCAGCTCCTCGCCGAAGGCCTTTATCTGCGCCTGCAATTCCTGAGCGTTCTGCTCCACACCGGCCAGAAACTGTTCCAGGCGCGCCGAATAGCGGGTGGCCCCGGTCACCGTGGTTCCGTCGGCCAGGGGGGTGCCGCCCGGGCGGACCTGCAGGAGTTCGATGGCCCGGCGCTCTTGCGCTGCCGGATCAACAATGATCAAAAAACGCGAATTTTCCGTCACCGCCTGCCGAAATTCACGCCGGATAACGACTTTCACCTGAAAATCGCCGTCCGCGGAATAGGCGACATCGGTCACCCGCCCGATCTCACTGCGATCCATCAGCACCCGCTCCCCCTGGGTCAGACCGTTGACCCGATCATATCGAATGCTCAGCTCCAGATCCGGTTCGGCGCAAGCCGCGGTGGTCAGAAGCCATGCCACGAGCCACACGATTTTTCGCGACATTCCACTCTCTCCTATACGCCCTGAAGGCCTGATTGCCGCCCGCGGATTTGACGGGCCGCGGCAGGATTCTTACCCTGATGGTAAAATACCACACTCCCGTTGAAGTATCCAGATCTTGCCCTCCCCGCCGTCAGAGGAGACTGTCATGGCCGATCATCCCGTCATACTGGTAACCGGCGCCTCCCGGGGCATCGGTGCCGCCGTGGTCAGCTGGCTGGCGGCGGTCGGCGCCGGGGTGGCCATGGTGGCCCGTTCGGCCGCAAAACTCGACGCCCTTGCCGGGGAGATCACCGGACTGGGCGGCACACCACTTATCCTGGCAGGCGACATCGCATCCGCCGATTTCTGCGCCCGGGCCGTGGCCCGCACCCACGCAACCTTTGGCCGCATGGACGCTTTAATCAACAATGCCGGCACCTTCGAACCGGTGGCACTCACGGCCGACGCCGAACCGGAGGCCTGGCAGCGCGCCCTGGCGGTGAACCTCCTGGGGCCCTTTTATCTCAGCCGCGCCGCGCTGCCCGCCCTTCGGACACGGCAGGGGCGGATTGTCAATGTCAGCAGCGGCGCGGCCACGCGGGCCCTGCCGGCGGCAGGGGCCTACTGCGTCTCCAAGGCCGGTTTGAATCACTTCACGCGGGTGCTGGCGGCGGAGGAGCCCGCCGTGACCTCCGTGGCCGTCCGCCCCGGCGTCGTGGACACCGATATGCAGGCCCTGATCCGCCGCAAAGGCCCGACCGCCATGCCGGCCGAACAGGTCGCCTTCTACCGCCGCCTGAAAGCCGACGGGCTTTTGGAGCCGCCGCGGATACCCGCCCGATCGATCGCCTGGTTGGCGCTGCGGGCGCCTTCGGCCTGGAGCGGAAAATTCCTCGACTACGACGACCCCGAACTGCATCAGCCAGCACTGGACTTTTTCGGCGAAAGGCCCGGGAATTGAATCACAAAGGGCCCCCTACGACGTTTCTGCTTGATTCCGGCCGGGTCGACGGTGTAAATAAGCCGATATAGCTACCTTTGGCCCCTTGACCGACGGCTGCCGCAAATCGCCGCCGGCCAGGCAGAGGGACGGATCGCTGGCTCCAAAGCGGCTATCGCGGCGCATGCGGAGCGCACAGAGCCGGTCAGAAAAAAAAGGGGGTTGAGATGAAATTTATCCGAGCGATCGGTTTCTGCCGCTGCTGCCGGGAGGATGTCCTCATCCTGAGGCGAGTTCCGCTGCATGGACTGCATCTGCTCCTCAGCGGCCTGACCGCCGGGCTGTGGGTGGCGTTCTGGCTGCGGTCCACACGTCAGAGCCGCGCCTGGCGCTGCAGCCGGTGCGGTCGGGTCGTCTTAAACGGCGCGATCACCCCACTTCCGGCCCAGGCCGAGCCGCCGGCTGGCCCCGCTGGACGACGGCTGGATCCCGGCCCGTCCGCCGCGCCGGGCAGCTTCAACCACAAACTGGTGTTCCAGGGCCTGGTCTATTACATGCCGACCGGCTCCCTGCTGCACTGACCGCCAAGCACCCCGAACGCCCGCAACCCCGCGGGTAACCCGTTGTGTTGGCTATTATGGGTGGGGTCCTGATCGGCTTTTTACCATCCGCAGCATCACCCGCCTTCTTCTGCGGTTTGCGGTTTGAGGGCATGGGCCAAACCGCTAACGCCCCCTGACCGACCCCACCGCCACCAGGTAGAGCAGCCCCGCATCGGCGCTCAGCCCCAGCAGGCGCCGCGCTTCGTCATCGTAGAGGGCCCCGATCCCGCAGCAGCCAAGCCCCAGTGCGGTGGCGCCGAGGTAGAGCCGCTGCCCGATCCGGCCGGCGCCCAGCATGGCGTAGCGGTAGCCCCGCGCCCCCCAGCAGGCATCCAGCGCCGACAGGTTGACCATGAAAAGAAAATGAACCGCCGCCGCGGCCAGCCACATTTGGTCCAGGCAGGCGGCGGCCATGGCCGTGGTCAATTCACCGCTGCTGACCCGGGCGAGGCGACGGTCGTCAGGCGAGAGCAGGTAAAACCCCGGCGGGTAGCCGTCGACGTTTCCGACCAGCGCCCCGATGGCGACAGCTGCCCCGTAACGGGGTTCGGCCGGGCGGTCCAGGGGTGCAGCCCGGCACACCAGGTCCAGCAGGTGTTCAAAGGGGTGCCTCGCCAACCGCTCAGCGGCGAAATTGCGCCGCGAGCGGCGCTGCCTAAGCGCCTGGGAAAGACTCAATTCTTCCTTCCCCGCAGAGACTGTCGGAATCCCATGGGTTTGCGTCGTCTGGACACCCAGCTTTAAAACCTGCTTTGGATCTGCGGCCCCCGCAGGGTAGACCCCGTTGCCCGAGCGGTATGCCCGGCCGATCAGATCGTAGGCCACCTCCCGGGCGGCCACCTGGCCAGCGGCCGGCAGGTCCACTGCCAGCGGCCCTGGCGCCTCCTCATCCGGGGCTGGGGCCGCAGCAGGCGCCGCCACCACCACGACAGCCAGGGGGACTTCGCACTCCAGATCCAACCCCAGCAGACCGGCCACCTGCCGGTCGTCAAAATCATAGCTCAGGTGGCCGTTCAGGCCGCAGGCCTTAAGCGCCAGCAGCAGGTTTTCCAGCAGGTGCCCGGCGTCCAGAAGGACGTAACGCAACGCCCGCTGACGGTACTTCCAGGCGCTCCTGTAAAAAATCACGCTCACAAAAAAAGAAAGCGCCGGCCGCGGCCCGCTTTCAACCCCCGTGGCGGCCGCAACCGGTCCCACCCGCAGCGGGGTCAGGCAGCGGCGCTCCAGGCCGAAGTGGTAAACGCCCGCGGCCAGCGACTCGACGGCCGAGGCCGCAAGGTAAAGCTCGGTCGGGTAGAGGGCGCCCGCCGAAGCCACACTGCGGTAGTCAAAGGTCCCCCCCGAAAACCGCCGACGGGCGGTGAGGGTGCAGGAGCGCGCCAGGATACGGGCCACCTGCTGAAGCCCGAGCGGGCCTGCGGCCGGGCGGGCGCGCCCGGCGGCCACCTCCCAGAGCGACTCATCGCTGTCGTCAGCGACCTGCGGCAGGGGCAGCACCGCCGCACCGGGGTAGGTCTTGTAGCGCGCGGGCTGATCGGCCCAGTTCAGCCGGTGCGGCTCCATGCGCCGGCGGTCGTAGCTCGTGCGGTCGTGGTATTCTCTGGCAGTCAGCATCTCAGGGCTCCTTTCCAGCCGGGGAAAAGCGGGTTTTCTTGCGATTCCTCATGCGGCCGAAGGTATTTCACCGGCGGCGACGGCCGCCAGGTGGCGGCGCACCCCGGCAATGGTCGCCTCACCCAGCAGGTTGCGGGCAAAATTTTCGGCGGCGGGCACCTCGAGACCATCCACCACTTTTTGGATGCTCGGCAAAAACCGGGGATCCAGGCTGAAATTGCGGATTCCGATCCCCACCAGAAACAAGAACAATGTCGGATCGTGGGCCATCTCGCCGCAGATCGCCAGGTATTTTCCGGCAGACTGCGCCGCCGCCGATATCCGCGCAAGCCCCCTGAGAACCGACGGGTGGAAGGGCTGGTAATACTCGGCCACCTCCTCGTTGGTGCGATCCACCGCCAGCATGTACTGCACGAAGTCATTGGAGCCGATGGAAAAAAAATCCACCGCGTCCGCCATTTCCCGGACAATCTCGAGCACGGAGGGCAGCTCCACCATGATCCCCACCTGCGGCGCCGGATGGTGGCGTACGCCCTCTCCCGCCAACTGCCGGGCCGCTTCGGTCACGACCGCTTTTGCGGCTGCGAATTCGTCCAGGCTGGAGACCATCGGGAACATGATCCGAACGGTCTCGGCGCCTTCGGCGGCCCTCAGGATAGCGCGGAGCTGCTGCAAAAAGACGTCCCGATGGCGCAGCGAAAAGCGGATCGAGCGCAGCCCGAGTTCGGGGTTTGCGGCCCTCCCGGTCTCGGAGTAGCTCAGCATCTTTTCGCCGCCGGCATCCAGCGTCCGGACGGTCACCGGCCGGCCGGCCATTTCCTCGAAAAGGCGCCGGTAAACCACGTACTGCTCCTCTTCGGAGGGATAGGCGGTGCGTATCAGAAACGGAAATTCGGTGCGGTAGAGTCCGACGCCCTCGGCCGCGAGGTCCCGTGCGACGGTCAATTCACTGAGCAGGTTGATATTTGCCAGCAGGTGCACCCGAACGCCGTCACGGGTGCAGGTCGGAGCGCCGCGGACGGCCTTGCCTGCGGCCGGGGTTACCCGCACCGAAGCCTGGCGGTCGCGGAAACGGCGGATGATCTTCTCGCCGGGGCGGACATAGACATTGCCGATATCGCCGTCCAGCAGCACCGTCGTGTCCTCGGCGACCCGCATGAGCTCCGGATGGTCGGCAATCACCAGCGGCATTTGCATCGAACGGGCCAGGATAGCCACATGGGAGGTCAGCCCCCCGCCGACCAGAACAATGCCCCGCACGCCTTCGATTCCGAATTTGAGCATCTCCGAGGGGTAGAGCTGGCGCGAAATGACGATCCGGTCCTCGAAAAGGCCGGTCTTCTCGGGGGTTGGCTGAAAGAGGTTGTTGAGCATGCGACCGGCCAGATCCTTGATGTCATGGGCTTTTTCCTGCAGGTAGGCGTGATGGCTGGCGGAGAAAAGCGCCATGTAACGCCGCGCCACGGATCGCACGGCTTCCGCCGGCGCCAT